>NZ_AYWP01000009.1:0-261528 GCF_000502435.1 Mesorhizobium sp. LNHC232B00 | reverse complement strand
GCTCTCCTTGCAAAGGGCCGAAAGTGTAACCCATCTATCCGGAATGAACTGTCACCCATCTCTCGGGAAGGGCATTGAAGTTGTTTTATGTGTGGACCCGCTACAGTTCCGAGCCTCTGAAACGGGCGGCTTCCTCTATAAAGCATCGTCGGCCCCTGAGTGCGTCCTCTCACCTCGAAATTACGACCTGATAGCATCCCTTGGCCACCTTCCCCGTTCACGTAAATTGGGGTCAATTAGAATCGCCTAATTTTGGATTGCGGCGGTACCCAACCCACCGCCAAGGTCGGCGCGGGCTTTCAGGCAATGCCGCGTCGACCGGCGCTTTCACTTTCGGGGCTCGTTGGCATGCCATGCTTGTGCCCGCCGACTCCGTGTGAGCTATGTCATAGTTTATTTCAGGCCACCCGATATCTTGATTGGCATAATTGCATGTTTCGCCACATCGGGAGGAAAACAGTGCCTGTTCCCCAGCGCAACGTTGATGGTTATCTGGCCAGTTATGGAGGCCCTCTGGCAACGCGTATTGAAGTGATTGAGGCCGACGGTGAGTGGTTAGTGCGAATTGTTGAACATGACGAGGAACGCACCTACTCTTTCACATTGAAATCTTTCGCCCTGGCCTTCGCCGAAGGCCAGAGGATTCACGCAAAGCCTCCCACTATAGTGCGGCTGGAGCGCAACCCATCGCTCCTATTCGCACATGCCCGGTTCACAGCGGTGAACGATCGATTCTAAAGCCGTTTCACCGTTTCACGGAAACGACGGACCGCTCTATCCCGTTGCTTTCACGCAATTCCCAAGGGAAAGCGCTACGCGCTTTCCCGGGAAAACCGTGTCACACTTTTCCTGGGATTGCCCTCGGATGCCGCGAGACGTGGGGCGGGTCGCGGGCCCAGTCACCCGACATCGGTGTTTAATGCAACCTTCCGCCTTTGGCCTGCTACCATTCTGTCGCCGGACGAGACGGTGACCGCTCTCCAGTTCGATACGGCGGAGGATGCCGCCGATGCGCAGGGCCAGTAGGCGCCCGCCACGTCATACCTATCCCGCTGATCCGCCATGGGTGCCCGACCGGCCGTCTCACGGGTTCAGCCACGCCCGAAAACCTTTATAAAATTCCTATTTCTTTCCGCTTCGCGCCGTCTCGAACCTTTATGGCGATCGGGTCCATATTCCATCTCGAGCAAAAACGTCGAACGCCCTCACCAATCGAGGTGTGGCGCGCCGTATCACGTAATTTCCACCTGCTTCGAGCAGACGAAACGTAGAAAAGCGAAAGCAAGGAATAAACACGATGGATATCGTCGTTCTCGGAATAGGGATTTTGTTTTTCGTCCTTTCCTTCGCCTACATCAAAGCCTGCGACATTCTTTAACGCGAGGACCGCAAGATGCTTGTCGACTACATTCTCGGTGGCGGCGTGACGCTGTTCCTGCTCGTTTACCTGACATACGCCCTCGTTCGTCCAGAACGCTTCTGAAGGCCGGAAACCATGACTCTCAACGGATGGCTACAGATCCTCGTCTATTGCGGGATCGTCGTTTTGCTGGTGAAACCGCTCGGCGGCTACATGTACCGCGTCTTCAATGGCGACCGGACATTCCTGTCGCCGGTTCTGGGTCCGGTCGAACGCGGGCTCTATCGCATTTCGGGAACCAGTGAACGCGAGGAACAACATTGGACCGCCTATGCGGCGGGCATCCTGTTCTTCAGCGTCGCCAGCTTCCTGGTGCTTTATGTCCTGCAACGGCTCCAGGGCGTGCTGCCCTACAATCCTGCCGGCATGGCGTCTGTCGACGCCAACCTCGCCTTCAACACCGCCGCCAGCTTCGTCACCAACACCAACTGGCAGAACTATGGCGGCGAGAGCACGATGTCCTACCTCGTGCAGATGGCCGGCCTCACCGTGCAGAACTTCATGTCGGCCGCCGTCGGTGTCGCGATCGCCGTCGCGCTGATCCGCGGCTTTGCCCGTGCCTCGGCAAAGTCCATCGGCAATTTCTGGGTCGATATGACCCGCTGCACGCTCTACATCCTGCTGCCGCTCTGCATCGTGCTGACGTTGGTCTATGTCTGGCTCGGCATACCGCAGACGCTCGGTCCCTATGTCGACGCCACCACGCTGGAGGGCGCCAAGCAGACCCTCGCGCTCGGCCCGGTCGCTTCGCAGGTGGCCATCAAGATGCTCGGCACCAATGGCGGCGGTTTCTTCAATGCCAATGCCGCGCATCCGTTCGAAAATCCCGACGCCATCTCCAACCTGATCCAGATGGTGACGATCTTCGCGCTGGGTGCGGCGCTGACCAACGTGTTCGGCCGTATGGTCGGCAACCAGCGCCAGGGCTGGGCGATCCTGGCCACCATGGGCGTGCTGTTCATCGCCGGCGTCGCCATCTGCTACTGGGCGGAGGCATCCGGCAATCCGCTGATCCATGCGCTCGGCATCGACGGCGGCAACATGGAAGGCAAGGAGAGCCGCTTCGGCATTGCCCTCTCGGCACTGTTTGCGGTCATCACCACGGCCGCCTCGTGCGGCGCCGTCAACGCCATGCATGACAGCTTCACCGCGCTCGGCGGGCTGATCCCGATGGTCAACATGCAGCTCGGCGAGGTCATCGTCGGCGGCGTCGGCGCCGGTTTCTACGGCATGATGATGTTCATCGTCCTCGCCGTCTTCGTCGCCGGGCTGATGGTTGGCCGCACGCCGGAATATCTCGGCAAGAAGATCGAGGCCAAGGAAGTCAAGATGGCGATGCTGGCCATCCTGTGCCTGCCGCTGGCCATGCTGATTTTCACGGCAATCGCCGTGGTGCTGCCGACGGGTGTCGCGTCCATGGCCAATGGCGGGCCGCACGGCTTCTCCGAGGTGCTCTACGCCTATACTTCGGCGGCGGCGAACAATGGCTCGGCCTTTGGCGGCCTCAGCGGCAACACGCCCTGGTACAATGTCACGCTCGGCATCACCATGCTGATGGGCCGCTTCCTGGTCATCATCCCGGCGCTCGCCATCGCCGGCTCGCTGGTGGCGAAGAAGACGGTCCCGGCCTCGGCCGGCACCTTCCCGACAGACGGCCCGCTGTTCGTCGGCCTGCTGGTCGGCGTCATCCTGATCGTCGCCGGCCTGACCTTCTTCCCGGCACTGGCGATCGGACCGATCGTCGAACACCTGGCCATGATCCATGGGCAGACATTCTGACACGGCCCAGCCTTGGATCGACATCATGTCCTGGTTCAACATCATGCGACGGAAGAACCGGCCCCGGGCCGGAAACGAGGGGGAGCCAAGTCCCCCTCCCTTCCCGACCATCTCCACATTCCTGGGCCTTGCGGCAGTCATGATCGTGATCTGGCTGCTGGTCTATGGCCCGCCCTTTTCGGCATCCGAGCGATCGGTGCCCGCCAACAACATCGATACTGGAGCCAACAAATGAGCCAGTCCAAATCCGCCAGCATCATGGATGCCGGCATCCTGTGGCCCGCTGTCGGCGGAGCCTTCCGGAAGTTGAACCCGCGCACCCTGATCAGAAACCCGGTCATGTTCGTCGTCGCCGTCGTCTCGGCGCTGACGACCGTCCTGTTCGCCAGGGACCTGGTCACCGGCGGCGGCGATTTCAAATTCACGCTGCAGATCATCATTTGGCTGTGGTTCACCGTGCTGTTCGCCAATTTCGCCGAGGCCGTGGCCGAAGGCCGCGGCAAGGCGCAGGCCGATTCGCTGCGCAAGGCGTGCACCGAAACCCAGGCCAAGCTTTTGACCGGTGAGGATCGCACAAAATACAAACTGGTGCCCGGCACCAGCCTGAAAGTCGGGGATGCCGTGCTGGTCGAGGCCGGCGACATCATCCCGTCGGACGGCGAGGTGGTCGAAGGCGTCGCCTCGGTGAACGAGGCGGCGATAACAGGCGAATCCGCGCCGGTCATCCGTGAATCCGGCGGCGACCGTTCGGCGGTCACCGGCGGCACGCAGGTGCTGTCCGACTGGATCCGCGTGCGCATCACTGCCGCCTCGGGGCATACCTTCCTCGACCGCATGATCTCGCTGGTCGAGGGCGCCGAGCGCCAGAAGACGCCTAACGAGATCGCGCTCAACATCCTGCTGGTCGGCATGACGCTGATCTTCGTGCTGGCCACGGCCACCATCCCGAGCTTCGCCTCCTATTCGGGCGGCTACATCCCGGTGACCGTCCTGGTCGCCCTGTTCGTCACCCTGATCCCGACCACGATCGGCGCGCTGCTGTCGGCCATCGGCATCGCCGGCATGGACCGGCTGGTGCGCTTCAACGTGCTGGCGATGTCCGGCCGCGCCGTCGAGGCGGCGGGCGACGTCGACACGCTGCTGCTCGACAAGACCGGTACGATCACGCTGGGCAATCGCCAGGCGACGCAATTTCGCCCGGTCAAAGGTGTCACCGAGCAGGAGCTGGCCGACGCGGCGCAGCTCGCCTCGCTGGCCGACGAAACGCCGGAAGGCCGCTCGATCGTGGTGCTGGCCAAGGAGAAATATGCAATCCGCGCCCGCGACATGGCAACGCTGCACGCCACCTTCGTGCCCTTCACCGCGCAGACACGTATGAGCGGCGTCGACATCGACGGTTCGTCGGTGCGCAAGGGCGCCGTCGATTCGGTGCTCGCCCATGTCAACCAGTCGACATCGGCGGCCCATGGCGTGCGCCCGAGCAGTGACTCCATCCGCGACCTCCAGGCCATCGCCGACGAGGTCGCCAAGTCCGGCGGCACACCGCTGGCGGTGGAACGCGACGGGCGCCTGCTCGGCGTCGTTCACCTCAAGGATATCGTCAAGGGCGGTATCAGCGAGCGCTTCACCGAACTGCGCCGCATGGGCATCCGCACGGTGATGATCACCGGCGACAATCCGATGACGGCGGCTGCGATCGCCGCGGAGGCCGGCGTCGACGACTTCCTTGCCCAGGCGACGCCCGAGGACAAGCTGAAGCTGATCCGCGACGAACAGGCCAAAGGCAAGCTGGTCGCCATGTGCGGCGACGGTACCAACGATGCGCCCGCTCTTGCCCAGGCCGATGTCGGCGTGGCCATGAACACCGGCACCGTCGCGGCCCGCGAGGCCGGCAACATGATCGATCTCGACAGCGATCCGACCAAGCTGATCGAGATCGTCGAGATCGGCAAGGCGCTGTTGATGACGCGCGGCTCGCTGACGACGTTCTCGATCGCCAACGACGTCGCCAAGTACTTCGCCATCATCCCGGCGATGTTTGCCGTCTTCTACGTCGCGCCGGGACAGACGACCGGCCCGCTGCAGGCGCTCAACATCATGCATCTGGGGACGCCGCAGAGCGCCATCCTGTCGGCGATCATCTTCAACGCGCTGATCATCATCGCACTGATCCCGCTGTCGCTGAAGGGCGTCAAGTATCGTGCCATTGGCGCCGGTGCGCTGCTCAGCCGCAACCTTTTGGTCTACGGCCTCGGCGGCATCATCGTCCCCTTCGTCGGCATCAAGGCGATCGACATGATCGTCACCGCCCTTGGCCTCGCTTAACCCTTTGTTTTAACGCAATTCCTGTGGGAAAACCGCTTAACACTTTCTCTGGAATTGCTTTGAGGAAAATTTCCATGCTCTCCCAGATAAGACCCGCGATCATCATGATCGTCTTCTTCACGGTGCTGACCGGCCTGATCTATCCCTTGGGCATGACCGGCATCGCGCAGGCGCTGTTCCCGCGCCAGGCCAATGGCAGCCTGATCGAAAAGGACGGCAAGGTCATTGGCTCCGGCCTGATCGGCCAGGGCTTTGCCAGCGACAAGTATTTCCATGGCCGGCCTTCGGCGGCCGGCAGCAGCGGCTACGACGCAGCCGCCTCCGGTGGCAGCAATCTCGGCCCGACCAATCCGAAGCTGATCGATCGCATCAAGGGCGATGCCGAAAAGCTGAAGGCGGAGAATCCGAACCAGCCGGTTCCGATGGACCTGGTGACGACGTCCGGCAGCGGCCTCGATCCGGCCATCAGTCCCGAGGCCGCCTACTTCCAGGTCGCCAGGGTGGCGAAGGCCCGGGGCATCGATGAGGCCAAGGTCAAGGCGCTCGTCGACAGCCACATCGACGGCCGCGAACTCGGCTTCCTGGGCGAGCCGGTCGTCAATGTGCTGGCGCTCAACCTCGCACTCGACGATGCGAAATGACGAAGGGGTGACCGGGGATCGACAGTACCCCTGGCGCCGTCCATGATCGAAGCTGATGCCGGACGACCGAAGCAACGACTCCAGACCTTCTCCCGACGCACTGCTCGATCATGCCGAGCGGGAAGGTCGCGGTCGTTTGCGCATATTCCTCGGTGCGGCACCGGGTGTCGGCAAGACCTATGAAATGCTGATGTCGGGCCGTGCCCGCCTGGCCGACGGCGTGGACGTGGTGATCGGCGTCGTCGAGACGCATGGCCGCAAGGAGACGATGGCCCTGGTCGAGGGCTATGAGGTCATTCCCCGCCGCAAGGTCGACTACAAGGGCCGCATCCTCGACGAGATGGACATCGACGCAATCCTCGCCCGGCGCCCGGCGCTGGTTCTCGTCGACGAACTCGCCCACACCAACGCGCCCGGCAGCCGCCATCCCAAACGCTATCTCGACGTCCAGGAAATCCTGACGCAAGGCATCGACGTCTACACGACGCTCAACATCCAGCATGTCGAAAGCCTGAACGACGTCGTCGCCCAGATCACCAAGGTCAGGGTGCGCGAGACGGTTCCCGATTCCATCATCGACCAGGCTGACGATGTCGAGATCATCGACCTCACGCCCGACGACCTGATCAAGCGGCTCGAGGAGGGCAAGGTCTATTTCCCCAACACCGCCCAGCGCGCGATCGAGAACTATTTCTCGCCGGGCAATCTGACCGCGCTTAGGGAATTGGCGCTGCGCCGCCCGGCGCAGCGCGTCGACGACCAGTTGCTGATCCATATGCAGGCCCACGCCATTCCGGGGCCGTGGGCCGCGGGCGAGCGGGTGCTCGTCTGCGTCGACGCGCGTCCGGGCGGGGCGGCCCGCATTCGCTATGCGCGCCGGCTGGCCGACCGGCTGCGCGCGCCGTGGACGGCACTGCATGTGGATACGCCTCGTTCGGCCGCCATGTCCGAGGAGGACAAGGACCGGCTGGCGGCATTGCTGCGCCTTGCCGAACAGCTCGGCGCCGAGGTGACGACCATTCCCGGCCAGAACGTCGCGCAGGACATCGTGCGGCATGCGACGGCCAACAATTTCACCCACATCGTGGTCGGCCGGCCGACCCGGTCGCGCTGGCGCGAATTGATCGAAGGTTCGCTCACCTACGATCTCATCCGCAATGCCGGCGACATCAGCGTTCATGTCATTTCGGGAACCGAGCGCAACACCGAGGCGACGTCAAGAAACGTCAAGGCAGCGGACGAACAGTGGCAGTTCCAGATCTGGCCTTATCTCAGGGCCACGGGTTTTGTCGCCGGTTCGCTCGCCTTCGCTGTCCTGCTCGACCAGTTTCTCGACGTTCGCAATCTCGCGATCATCTTTCTCATCGGGGTGCTGACGTCGGCGGTGACCGGCGGCCTCTGGCCGGCCCTGTACGCCTGTCTCGCCAGCGCCGTGGCCTTCAACTATTTTTTCCTGGAGCCGCGCTACACGCTGACGATCCGGGATCCGGAGAGCATCGTCGCGCTCGGCGTGTTCCTGGTCGTGGCAGTCATCGCCAGCAATCTGACGGCGCGCGTGCAACGCCAGGCGGTCGCCGCCCGCTCGCGGGCGCGGGCCACGGAGGACATCTACCTCTTTTCCAAGAAGCTCGCCGGTGCCGGCACGCTCGACGACGTTCTGTGGGCCACCGCCTTTCAGATCGCCTCGATGCTGAAGCTGCGCGTGGTGCTGCTTTTGCCGGAAGATGGAACGATCACCGTCAAGGCCGGCTATCCGCCCGACGATACGCTGGCGGAGGCCGACATCGCCGCCGCCCGCTGGGCCTGGGAGCACAACCGCGCGGCAGGACGCGGCGCCGACACGCTTCCCGGTGCCAAGCGCCTCTATCTGCCCCTGCGGACAGGACGCACCGCGATCGGCGTGGTTGGCCTCGACAACGACAAGCAGGGCCCGCTGCTGACGCCAGAGCAGCAGCGCCTGCTCGACGCGCTGGCCGACCAGGCGGCGGTCGCCATCGAACGTATCCAGCTGGTCGCCGACGTCGACCGCGCCAAGCTCGCCGCCGAGGCGGACAGGCTGCGTTCGGCGCTGCTCACCTCGATCTCGCATGATCTGAAGACGCCGCTCGCCGCCATCATGGGTGCGGCCGGCACGCTGCGGGAATTCGCGCCGGCATTGCCGGAACAGGATCGGGCGGAGCTGCTGTCGACCGTGCTCGACGAGTCCGAGCGGTTGAACCGCTTCATCGCCAATCTGCTCGACATGACCAAGATCGAGTCCGGGGCCATGGAGCCGAACTACGCTTTCCACTATGTCGGCGATATCGTCGGCTCGGCCCTGCAGAGGGCGAGGAAGATCATCGCCGAGCACAAGACCGAGATCGACATTCCCCGGGATCTGCCGATGTTGAAAGTCGATCCCGTCCTGTTCGAGCAGGCGCTGTTCAATCTCCTCGACAATGCGGCAAAATATGCCCCGCCCGGCTCGACGATCCGCATGCAAGGATGGACAGACAATGGTTCGGTCATCCTGCAGGTCATGGATGAGGGACCGGGCATTCCGCCCGGAGACGTGGAACGGATTTTCGACACCTTCTACCGGGTGCGCAAGCGTGACCAGGTCCGCGCCGGCACCGGGCTCGGCCTGTCGATCTGCCGTGGTTTCATCGAAGCGATGGGCGGCACGATCACAGCGGCGAACCGAACCGACCGTCCGGGCGCGGTTTTCACCATCAGCATGCCGAAGCCGGCGATCCCGCCTGACCTCGACACCTCCACTACCGACGATGTTGGTGACTTGGCATGACAAACTCGAACGTCAGGATACTGGTCGTCGATGACGAGCCGCCGATCCGCAAGCTGTTGCGGGTCGGCCTCGGCAGCCAGGGTTATGCCATCAGCGAGGCGCCGAACGCCAAGGTGGCGATCGAATCGATGGAGACGGAAAAGCCTGATCTCGTCCTGCTCGACCTCGGCCTGCCGGGCATGAGCGGCCATGAACTGCTGCGCAAATGGCGTGACGACGGTCTCGATATTCCTGTCGTCATTCTCTCCAGCCGCACCGACGAGGCCGGCATCGTCAACGCGCTCGAACTCGGCGCCGACGACTATGTCACCAAACCTTTCGGCATGAACGAGTTGATTGCGCGCATCCGCGTGGCGCTGCGCCACAAATTCCAGCAGCAGGGCGAAAAGCCGGTTTTCCAGACCGGCGACCTCAGCGTCGACCTGGTCAAGCGCATCGTCAAGGTCGAGGGCAAGGAGGTGAAGCTCTCGCCCAAGGAATACGAGATCCTGCGCATGCTGGTGCAGCACGCCGGCAAGGTGCTGACCCACCATTTCCTGTTGAAGCAGGTCTGGGGCGATTCGACCGACGTGCAGTATCTCAGGGTCTATGTCCGGCAGCTCAGGCAGAAGATCGAGAAGACCCCCGACCAGCCGCGCTACATCACCACCGAGACCGGCGTCGGCTATCGCCTGCGCGAGGTCGAGTAGGCGAGAGCCGTCGCTTAACCAATTGCTTCCTGCAGTCGGCTCGCCGTCGACGATGCCCGCAAGGCGGCCAGGCAGCCGAGAATTCCTAGCGGCACGAAGGCGAGGAACAGCCAGCTCGCGACATTGGCCGCCGCGTCGTGGTTCAACCCTTGCGAAAAACCGCTGGCATTGGCGACGATGCCGGCAAGGGCGGCACCCACGGCATAGCCGATGCGCTGCATGGTCGGCACCGCTGCCGAGGCAATTGTCTGCTCGTCATCCGGGGCGGAGGCGACGATGACGCGGGTCAGGAACGGCCAGGCGATGCCGAAGCCGCCGCCCTGCAGCAAGGCGCAGACCAGGATCAGCGGGATCGAGCCCAGCGGTATCGTATAGGCAAAGCCGGCGATGCCGGCGGCGATCATCAACGCGCCGCAGACGATGATCAGCCGCTCGCGCCGCGGTGGCGCGTTGGCGACGAGGATCGAGAGGATCGACCAGGCGATCGATTCGGCGGCGATGATGTAGCCGGTGGTCAGCAGCGGGATGTCGTGCAGGCTGGTCAACAGCAGCGGCCCGTAGACGCCGAAGGAGCAGGTCGCCACCGAGAAGGCGGCGACCATGGTCATGCCGGCCCCGACCGGCGTGCGCCACGAGAACAGCCGCGCCGGGAAAAGCCGGGAGCGCGGCTTCAGCGCGTCGACGTAGAAGAACAGCGCCAGGCCGGCGAGACCCAGCACGATCAGCAGCGAAGAGCGCAGCAAGGCGATGTCGACGCCGGCCGAGGCGATCAGCACCACGGCTACGGCAAGGCAGGCGAGAGCGGCGAACGGGAAGGGCGGCGCCTTGCCCTTGCTGGTGCTGGGTCTCGTCGCCTCGGGCGTGTCGAGCACGATGAAGCTTGCCAGCGCCATGGCCGTGCCGCCGACGGTGAAGACGCCGAACGCCCAGCGCCATGAGAGAAGCTCGGTCATGATCGCGCCGAGCAACGGGCCGCTGAAGGCGGCGACGCCCCAGATCGCGGACATGATGCCGAAAAGCTGCGGCCAGATGGCACGCGAAAACAACCGTTCGACCGAGACGAAGGCCAGCGACACCAGCGCGCCGCCGCCAAGCCCCTCGATCAGGCGGCCGGCGAGGAACAGCTGCATGGAAGGCGAGGTGGCGCAGATCAATGCTCCGGCCGCGTAGAGCAGGGCGGCGACCACCATGTTGGTGCGCAGCGCCACATAACTCACCAGCCGTCCGGCCGCGGCACCGGCGACGATGGCGCCGAGCTCGTAGATCGCCAGCGACCAGCCGACGAGCTGCACGCCGGCCAGTTCACCGACCATGGCGGGCATGACGGTCGCCACCATCGTCTCGTTGGTCGCGTGCAGNGGATGCCGAGGCTGATGAAGCAGAAGCGCGCCAGGTCGCCGCTCGCCCACAATGCGCGCCAGTCGACCCTGTTTATACCGATCTCAGTCATTTCTACCCCTGCCTTGCATAGCTCGGTGACGGCGCAGGGCGCCAGAAGCCAGAAAGGGCTTCCGGCAGGACCATGCATGTCGGCAACGCCGAATCCAGGCGCTGCTCAGTCGGGGCAGGTTCGTAAGACCTCAACCATGGTTGAGCTCAAGCGGTTCGTTTCCGTGGCCCATCGCAACGTTCGAGGTTGGCCGAAGCTTCTCCACGCCGCGTCGCTTCGCTCCTTGCTACGACCCAGGATGACGAAGAATGCGAACGCCCTAGGCGCGATCAGTTTTCGATGCTGCGCAGCTGGAACTGGCTGACGCCGATGGCCAGATTGATGCCCGTCTGGGTCTGCAGGCTGAGTGGCTGGAGGGTGAAGGCCTGCGACGAACCGCCAACCAGCAGATTGGCGCCGGCGCCGACGGCCGCCGTCACCTCGGCACTGGCGCCGATATAGTCGCCCGCCAGCGCACCCGGCGCGTAGATGTTCTTCAGCGGCGTCAGCACCAGCCATCGCATCACCGCTTGCTTTGTCGTGCCGATGTCGAGGCCGTATTTGTTGACGGCGCCGAAATAGGCTTCCGGCGCGAAGGTCTTGTCGGAGGGGGTGAAGGTGCAGCTCAAATCCTTGGTCGAGCCGAAGATGAAGCCGGTGCCGCCTGATATGGCGCATTCAAGCGCGCCGAGTTCGATGCCACGGTCCTGGGCTCGTGCCGCACCGGCAAGCACCGTCGAAATCACGGCAGCGGCGATGGCTGTCTTCGGCATACTGTTCCCCTCAAAATGAAACGGCGCGGAACCATCCTATCTGGTTCCGCGCCGCGAAGTGAGGGGTCGTGGAGCCCATGGCTCCATGCATTCATTTGAGCGAATGGATCAGCTCGAGCGACGTCACGGCGACGGCAAGATTGACGCCGGTCTGCGCCTGGACGCTGAGCGGCTCGAGCATGAAGGCGCTGTCGAAGCCACCTACCAGCAGGTTGGCGCCACCGCCGGTCACGACGCTGGCCTCGGCGTTGACGCCGTAATAGCTGCCGGCGAGGTCGCCCGCGTCACGGTCGCGGGTCGCGGCAAAAACGGCCCAGACCAGCTGGCCTTGATGAGTCTTTCCGAGATCGACGCCAAGCTTGGAGATGACGCCTGTGTAAACCTCGGACGGTCCATGATGGTGGGGCCGGAAGACGCAGGACACGCCCTTGTTGGACGTCACGATATAGCCGGTGCCGCCATCGATGGTGCAGTCGAGCGTGCCGAGCTGCAGCCTGCCGGCGCTGGCCGGTGCGGCAGCGAACGCGGTCATGGCGAGTGCGGCGGCGCAGGCGAGTTTCTTGATCATGGGAGGGTCCTTTCGCAATTGCTTCCAAGTAACGGCTTTGATGGCCAGACCGTTCCGCTGAAAACTTGGCGCGAACAAGGCAAGGGTTGACGGGTTGCAGCGGGGGTTAACGCGCGGTTGCCGGATTGCCGGCGAAAGCCAGCGCAGCGTGTCCTTTTGGACACGCCAACGATCTGGAATGTTTAGCGGATCTGGCGAAACCGATGTCAGCTGACGCGGGCGAGACCGTCCTTGGCCGGCTGGTAGGTCGGGTTGAGGCGAACGGCTTCCTTGTAGGATTTCGCGGCCTTCGCCTTGTCGCCGCGCCGCTCGTAGATCAGCGCCTGGTTGGCCCAGGCCTCGGCGTTCTTGCCGTCGAGCTTGATGGCCATGTTGAAGTCGGAGAAGGCATTGTCCTCGTCGCCTGTCGCCAGATAGGAAAGGCCACGGCCGTTGTAGGGTTCGGCTGCGTCCGGCGCCAGCGAGATGGCGGTCGAGAAATCCTCGATGGCGAATTTGTGCTGGCCCTGGCTCTGATAGATCAGGCCGCGATTGTGATAGGCGCGGGCATCGGTGGTGTCGAGCTGGATCGCCTTCTGGAAGTCGCTGAAGGCATCCTGGGTGCGACCCGCCTTGCGGTAGAGATTGCCGCGGCCGATATAGGCGGCGTCATAGTTGCCGTTGATCTGGATCGAGCGGTTGTAGTCCGCAAGCGCGGCTTCCTGATTGCCGAGGAAGCGCTGGATGAGCGCCCGGTTCGAATAGGCCTGGTAGAAATTCGGGTTCAGCTGGATGGCCTGGTTGAAATCCTTGAGCGCCGCCTGGTACTGGCCGCCACGGCCATAGGCCGAGCCGCGCACATTGTAGCCTTCGGGATCCTGGGGATTGCGCTGGATCACCGCCGACAGCGAGGAGATGTTCTCGCTCGACCCTTGCGCCTTGTCGATGTTGTTGAACTCGCCGGTCGGGCCCGATGTCTGGCAGCCGGCAAGCACCAATCCTGAAAGCAGGGCCGCTGTCAGGGCAAAACCACGCAATGCGGTCCCGCGCTCCACGCTCGTTGCGTTCATGTCTGCCCTGTCCTCACTTGCGCCGCGTCATTCGGGCCCGGATCCCCCCTCCGGGCCGGGTTACATCAAAATAAAAAGGTGGCGGCGATTCCACATCGCGCCACCTTGGTATCCTTCGAAAAGGACGAAATATTGGCGTTAATCAGCGCGGCGGACGCGCTGCACCGGCAGCACCGCCGGCAGCCACCGGACGCGGCGTCATCGGCAGCAGGCCTTCGCGCTGTGCGCGCTTGCGGGCCAGCTTGCGGGCGCGGCGAACGGCCTCGGCCTTTTCACGGGCGCGCTTCTCGGAAGGCTTCTCGTAATGACCGCGCATCTTCATTTCGCGGAAAATGCCTTCGCGCTGCATCTTCTTCTTGAGCGCGCGAAGCGCCTGATCAACGTTGTTGTCGCGGACGAGTACCTGCACGGGCAATCCTGTCTTTCGGGTTTGATATCAACAGGCAAGCAGCCATAGCCACTAGCCTCCGCGGCGCTCGACACCACGAATTGTGGCGGCTGATAGCAGAATCAAGCAGCGCTGTCCACAGTCGAAATGAAGGACAACGGCCAAATTGCCACCGGTTGCCCGGTAGATAGGCCATCAGCTACGCCGTGGCCAGATGCAGCCGCTCGAAATCCTCGAAGAACTCACCGTAGTCGCAGGTGATCTCTTCGCCCGCCGCGATATCGCGGGTCGCCGTCGCGCCGCCATATTGCGAAAAATCGGTATTCGGCGTCGCCGAATGGTTCATGAAACGGCCATTGTCGACTTCATAGACCATGAAACCCGGGCGATCCGGGCTCGGATAGGCATAGCGGTCGAGCAATTCCTTCAACGCTGGTGGCGCTGCCTCGTATTTGTCCATCGGGATCAGCCGGTCGAAATCAGGATCGAGGCGCCAGATCGAGGCGCCCTTGCGGATCGGCTCGGCGGCGAACATGCCGACGCCCTCGATCGCGCTCGCGGCCACATAGGTTCGGATCAGCATCATGGTTCCAGGACCTGTTTCGGCAAGAAGACCGGTTCGACAAACGGAATCGCCAAATCGCGCGGAAAAAGCAAGGCCGGCGGCCTGCGTCACTTGGACGGACGGGCCTGTTCGCCGGGTTCACGTCCGGTTGATCGAGACGCCGCCATCGGCAAACAGCGCGGTTCCCGTGGTGAAGCTGGAGGCATTGGAGGCGAGATAAAGCGCCGAGCGGGCAATCTCCTCCGGCTGCGCCATACGCTTCAAGGCATGGATGCCTTCGACGAAGGCGCGTGCCTGCGGCGTGGTGGTCGTCGCGCCGGGTGTGTCGGTGCCGCCGGGCAGCAGCGCGTTGGCGCGTAGCCCCCTTGGCCCATACTCGGCGGCCAGCACCTGCGTCAGGCCGATCAGGCCGGCCTTGGCAGCGGCATAGGCGGCCATGCCCGGCATGCCGGCAGTGTAGCCGACAAAGCTCGAGGTAAAGATCAGCGACCCGCCGCCCCGCTCCAGCATGGCCGGTATCTGGTGCTTTGCCCCGAGAAAGGCGCTTGTCAGGTTGATGTCCATCGTCTCGTGCCATGCCGCCGGCACCATGTCGGGCAGGGGCGCCATCACGCCGATGGCGCCGGCGTTGTTGAAGGCGATGTCGAGGCCGCCGAACTTTTCCAACGCCAGATCGACAAGAGCCTTTGCATAGGCTTCGTCCCTGACGTCGCCGGCAAGCGCGACGGCGGTGCCGTCCGCGTCCGATATTTCGGCGACGAGCGCGTCGAGCTCTGCCTGGCGCCGCGCGGCGACGACGAGCTTCGCGCCTTCCTCGGCAAAGAGTTTTGCGGTGGCGCGGCCAATGCCGGAACTGGCGCCGGTGACGATGGCGATCTTGTTGGCGAGTGCGAGCATTTCTTGCATCCTTTGCTTGGCGCCAGCTCTGCCGGCGATCGGATGCTTAGTCGCAAATGGGATTGGTCGGAGCCGCCCGATACCTGCCAAGGCTGAGTCGTCCCTGAACTATTGCTTCAGCAGCCAACCGAGGCGATCGAGCGAAAATGCGTAGCTGATGGCGATGAGCAGGGCGACGACGATGCCCGTGGTCGTGTAACCGGCCACATTGAATCCGGCAGCGCCGCCGAACAGGATGACCAATTCCAGCGCCAGCCGCACCGTGCCCGGAACCGGTACTGGCACACGGCCTGATCGGCTCGGGTCGTTGAGCACCGCGAAAGTGCCCCACAGCACGGCTGCAACAAGCGGCAGGACCAGGGCGAGGACCCAGCGCCACCATCCCTCGGACAGGTTCCAGCCCGCGATGCCGAGACCAAGCAAGGCGGCAAGCTCCAACAGGAAGCGTAACATCAGATTCCACCAGGCGTTGCCCATACTCGTCCTCTCGTCCTCCAGAATCTCGCGACAGGCAGTGTGACTGAACGCAGCCATAGCAGCCGGCCCGCATGCCTGTTTCTCGTCGCGGCGCAAAACGGCAAGCGCCGTCGCAAACAGCGCAAGGGTGGAAGCGCTGTTTCGCTAGTGATACACCTCGCGCGCCGGGGCCAAGTGAACGCCTCGCCGCCATTTGCGAGGCTGGAACGTTGAAAAAATATTCGGTATTCGCCATCGCCCGCGAGGCCATGCGCGGCCATAAGGGTTGGGAGGAGCAATGGTCCTCGCCCGAGCCGAAGAAGGAATACGACGTCATCATCGTCGGCGCCGGCGGCCATGGGCTGGCCACCGCCTACTATCTCGCCACCGTGCATGGCATCACCAATGTCGCTGTGCTGGAAAAGGGCTGGCTGGGCGGCGGCAACACCGGGCGCAACACGACCATCATCCGCTCCAACTATCTCTATGACGAGAGCGCCGGCATCTACGACCATGCGCTGAAGCTATGGGATGGGCTTTCCCAGGAGCTCAACTACAACGTCATGTATTCGGCGCGCGGCGTCATGATGCTCGCCCACAATGTGCACGACGTCCAGGTGCTGAAGCGCCATGTCCATGCCAACCGGCTGAACGGCATCGACAATGAATGGCTGTCGCCGGAGCAGGCCAAGGAATTCTGCCCGCCGCTCAACATCTCCAGGGATGCGCGCTATCCGGTCGTCGGGGCCGCCTTGCAACGGCGCGGCGGCACGGCGCGGCATGATGCGGTGGCCTGGGGCTATGCGCGCGGTGCTTCGGCGCGTGGCGTGCACATCATCCAGAATTGCGAGGTCACCGGCGTCAAGCGGGCCGCCAATGGCGCGGTCATGGGCGTCGACACGACACGCGGCTTCATCGGCGCCAAGAAGGTCGGCGTCGTTGCTGCAGGTCATTCCTCGGTGATCATGAACATGGCCGGCGTGCGCATGCCGCTGGAAAGCTACCCGTTGCAGGCGCTGGTGTCGGAGCCGGTCAAGCCGGTGGTGCCTTGTGTGGTGATGTCCAACACCGTGCACGCCTATATCTCTCAGTCCGACAAGGGCGAACTGGTCATCGGCGCCGGCACCGACCAGTATGTCTCCTATTCGCAGACCGGCGGCCTGCACATCTTGCAGCATACGCTCGACGCCATCTGCGAGATGTTCCCGATCTTCACGCGCATGAAGATGCTGCGCTCGTGGGGCGGCATCGTCGACGTCACGCCAGACCGGTCGCCCATCCTGGCCAAGACGCCAGTGCCCGGTCTCTACGTCAATTGCGGCTGGGGCACCGGCGGCTTCAAGGCGACGCCCGGTTCGGGCCATGTCTTTGCCCACACCATCGCCAGGGACGATCCGCATCCGATCAACGCGCCCTTCACCATCGAACGCTTCCGCACCGGCCGCCTCATCGACGAGGCCGCGGCGGCGGCGGTGGCGCATTGATGATGACCGAACTCGCTGTCGCCATGCCGCTGGTGCTGGCGGGGGAACAGGGCATGTTCCATTTGCCGTCGTCGGAAGAGGTGCGGCTGCAGCCGATCGAACGTGCCGGCAACGAGGCCGGCTGGCCGTTTTCGGTCGACGAGGGGACGCTGGCATGCGTGTGGAGCGCCGGCCAGAAAGTGGTGATGTTCTTTGAAGGCCGGCCGCATGGGCTGGACGAGGACGAGGATTTCGAGCCGCGCGGCGTGATCGTCACCACCGACCCGATGCAACTGACGCTCGGCAACATGGCCAACCGCGCTTTGTTTCGCGATGCGACAAGCGTCGAGGAGCGCCTGCGGCTCGTCGCTCCATTCATGACCATGGGCCAGAAGCTTTGCGACCAACCCGCCGGCGCCCACGTCGGCCACGGCGAATTGTAGGAACGAAGACGATGCTTCTCATACGCTGCCCCTATTGCGAGGAAGAGCGCCCGGAGCTCGAATTTCGCAACGCCGGCGAGGCCCATATCGCGCGCTCGGCCAATATGGCCGGCGAGAGCGACGATGATTTCGAGAAATTCTTCTTCATCCGCTCGAACCCCAAGGGCATCATCTACGAGCGCTGGCGGCACATGCATGGCTGCGCCCGCTTCTTCAATGCAGTGCGCGACACCGTCACCGACAAGTTCGTCATGACCTACAAGGCCGGCGAGCCGAAACCCGCCAAGCTGCCCAAAAACTCCAACGAAGTGGTTGCCAAATGAGCGGCGGGTTCCGCATTCCGAGCGCTGGTCGCCTCAGCCAGGCCAAGACCGCGCGGTTCAGCTTCGACGGCCAGTCCTATACCGGCATCGAGGGCGACACGTTGGCCTCGGCGCTGCTTGCCAATGGCGTGCATCTGGTCGGCCGCTCGTTCAAGTACCACCGGCCGCGCGGTATTCTGTCGGCGGGCGCGGAAGAGCCTAACGCGCTGGTGCAGATCGTGCGTGACACCGCGCGCAAGACGCCGAATGTGCGCGCCACCGTGCAGGAGCTTTATGACGGACTTGCCGCCAATTCGCAGAACCGCTGGCCGTCGCTGTCCTTCGACATAGGCGCGGTCAACGACATCGCATCGCCGATGTTTTCGGCCGGCTTCTACTACAAGACCTTCATGTGGCCCAAGGCGGCCTGGAAGAGCTTTTACGAACCCAAGATCCGCGAAGCCGCCGGCCTTGGCGTTTCTCCGGACAAACCCGATCCCGACCATTATTCCTCGCGCTACGCGCACTGCGACGTGCTGGTGCTGGGCGGCGGTGCCGCAGGTATCGCGGCGGCATTGGCGGCGGCGGACACCGGCGTGCGCGTCATCCTCGCCGACGAGCAGGCCGAGTTCGGCGGCAGCCTGCGTTTCGAGAGCGGCGCGAAAATAGACGGCCAGGGCGGTTTTGCCTGGGCACAGGCGGCGATCGCCAGGCTGAAGGCGATGGACAATGTTCGGGTCCTCTCGCGCGCGACTGCTTTTGGATATTATGCGCAGAATTTCGTCGGCCTGGTCGAGCGTGTCAGCGATCATCTGAAAGCCCCCGGCCATGACCTGCCGCGCGAGCGGCTGTGGCAGGTTCGCGCCAAACGCGTCGTGCTGGCCTCCGGCGCCATCGAGCGCCACATGGTGTTCGCCAACAATGACCGGCCGGGCATCATGCTGGCGGGCGCGGCGCGCACCTTCCTCAACCATTATGGCGTGGCGGTCGGCAGGAATGTCGGCGTCTACACCGCCAATGACTCGGCCTACGCGGCGGCGATCGACCTGAAGAAGGCCGGCGTCAATGTCGCGGCGATCGTCGACCTGCGCGACAACCCGACCGGGCCGGTGATCGACGAGGCGAGGGCGCTCGGCATCGAGATTAATTTCGGCCGCGCGGTGATCCGTGCCGGCGGCAAGTTGCGGGTGTCGTCGATGACCGTGCAGCCGAAGAATGGCGGCGGCGAGCGCACCATTCCCGTCGATGCGATCCTGATGTCGGCAGGCTGGACGCCGTCGGTGCATCTGTTCTCGCAATCGCGCGGCAAGGTCGCCTTCAACGACGAGACCAAGCGCTTCGTGCCCGGTATTTACGCACAAGACTGCGTCTCGGTCGGCGCCTGCAACGGCACTGACGGGCTGTCGGCGACGGTCGATGAGGCCTACGCTGCTGGCGCCAAGGCAGCGAAAGATGCCGGCGCGAAAACCGCCAAGGGCGCGAAGCCGAAGGTCGATGCCTCGGAGAGCTGGTCGCGCGGCATGCTGGGGGCTGGCCCCGGCGCCGGGCCGGACACGACGGTGAAGGCCTTCGTCGATTTCCAGAACGACGTCACCGCCAAGGATATTCGCCAGGCGGTGCATGAAGGCATGCGCTCGATCGAGCACGTCAAGCGCTTCACCACCAACGGCATGGCTACCGACCAGGGCAAGACCTCCAACATGCACGGCCTGGCGATCGCCGCCGAGACGCTTGGCAAGCCGATCCCCGAGGTCGGCCTGACCACGTTCCGCGCACCCTACACGCCGGTTACTTTCGGCGCGATCGTCAGCCATGCGCGCGGGCCGCTGTTCGACCCGACACGCAAGACCGCGATCCATCCCTGGGCCGAAGCGCAGGGCGCGGTGTTCGAGGATGTCGGCCAGTGGAAGCGCGCCTGGTATTTCCCGAAGGCGGGCGAAGCCATGCATGCAGCGGTCGACCGCGAATGCGTCGCGGTTCGCACCAAGGCAGGGCTGTTCGATGCCTCGACGCTCGGCAAGATCGAAGTGGTCGGGCCGGATGCCGCCAAGTTCATGGAGCTGCTCTACACCAATCCATGGGAGAAGCTGGAGCCCGGCCGCTGCCGCTATGGCATCATGCTGCGCGAGGACGGCTTCATCTATGATGATGGCGTCGTCGGCCGACTGGCACCGGACCGTTTCCATGTGACGACGACGACCGGTGGCGCGCCGCGGGTCATGAACCACATGGAAGACTATCTCCAGACCGAGTTCCCGCATCTCAATGTCTGGTTGACCTCGATCACCGAACAATGGGCGGTTATCGCCGTGCAAGGGCCAAAGTCGCGCGACATCATCGCACCGCTGGTCGAGGGCATCGACATGTCCGACGAGGCGCTGCCGCATATGTCGGTGCGCGAAGGCAAGATCTGCGGCGTGCCAACAAGGCTGTTCCGCATGTCGTTCACCGGCGAGCGCGGCTTCGAGGTCAATGTGCCGGCCGATTACGGCCAGGCCGTCTGGGAAGCGCTGTGGGCCGAGGGCCAGAAGCACGGCGCCGCCGCCTACGGCACCGAGGCCATGCACGTGCTGCGCGCCGAAAAAGGCTACATCATCGTTGGCCAGGACACCGACGGCACGGTGACCCCTGGTGATGCCGGCCTCGATTGGGCGGTCGGCAAGAAGAAGACCGATTTCGTCGGCATCCGCGGCCTGACGCGGCCGGATCTGGTCGCCAAAGGCCGCAAGCAGCTGGTCGGCCTCAAGACCAAGGACCCGAAGGTGGTGCTGGAGGAAGGCGCGCAGATCGTCGAGGATCCGAAGCAGGCGATCCCGATGAAGATGATCGGCCACGTCACCTCGAGCTACTGGTCGCAGAATTGCGGCCGCTCCATCGCGCTGGCGCTGGTCGCCGGCGGCCGCGACCGCATGGGCGACACGCTCTATGTGCCGATGCCGAACGGAGTGATCGAAGTGGAGGTTACCGGCATGGTGTTCTTTGACGAGACGGGAGGGCGCCTCAATGGCTAAGGCTGCTGCAAAGAAGGTCGCTCCGGCCGCATCGCCTTCGGTCGAGCGTCGATCCGCATTGGCCGGGCGTGCCATCTCCGCGACTGGCGTCAAGGTCGAGATCCTGCCGCCGGCAGAGCGTATTTCGCTGCGCGCGCCGGAAGCTTCGGTCGCGGTGCTGTCTAAGGCGCTCGGCGTGACCTTGCCGAAAAAGCCGAAGACGTCCGTGTCGAAGGCTGGCCGCACTGCCCTGTGGCTTGGGCCGGACGAATGGTTTGTCATCGATGAGGCCGGCAACGATCCGCTCGCCGCTTGCGCCACGGTTGCCGCGCTCCATTCGGCGGTGGGTGTCTCGCACCGCAATATCGCGATTGCCGTTACCGGCGCCGGGGCGGCCGCAACGATCAATTCGGGCTGCCCGCAGGATCTGTCGCTCGATGCGTTCCCGGTGGGGGCTGCCTCGCGCACCATTCTTGGCAAGGCCGAGATCGTGCTGTTGCGTACAGCTGCGGACGCCTTCCGGGTCGAATGCTGGCGTTCCTTCTCGGACTATGTCTTTACTTTCCTGTCCGAAGGGGCACGCGACGCGGCGGTCTGAACCCGGAACGTTTGCCGCGCGCGTCCGTTGTGCGGCAACAAGTCGAGGGAGAATGTCGATGCCGTCCAAGTCCGCGCCGAAGTCGCCGCCGCAATCCAAAACTGCGGCGGTCCGCTCGCTCGAACACGAGCGGCACGACGAGGCCAATGCCGAAGAGGAGCTCGAAGAGGGCCTCGAGGATACGTTCCCGGCCAGCGATCCGGTGTCGATCACCAGCTCGGCAATCCCCGGCGCACCTGCCAAGCCCGGCAAGGCCAAGACCGTTGCGGGACGGAAAACCCGCAACCCCTGATTTCCCCAATTTCAGTTTTGGCGGTACCTTCTCAAGGTCCCGTTACATGCGCTATTTAAAGCGCTTTGGGAGATGAAAATGCCGATAAAAGCCGTCGTCTGGGGCGAGAACGTCCATGAACAGACCAACGCCGCCGTGCGCGATCTCTATCCCTTGGGCATGCATGGCACCATTGCCGCCGCGCTCAACCAGGACAAGGGCATCGAGGCGACCACGGCCACCTTGCAGGAGCCCGAACATGGCCTGGGCGAGAAGCGCCTGGCCGGCACCGATGTCCTGCTGTGGTGGGGCCACGCCGCCCATGGCGAGGTCAAGGACGAGATCGTCGAACGCGTGCAGAAGCGGGTCTGGGAAGGCATGGGGCTGATCGTGCTCCATTCCGGGCACTACTCGAAGATCTTCAAGCGGCTGATGGGCACGCCCTGTTCGCTGAAATGGCGCGAGGCGGGCGAGCGTGAACGCGTCTGGGCGATCAATCGTGGCCATCCGATCGCGCAAGGCATCGGCGAATGCCTGGAGATCGGCGAGACGGAAATGTATGGCGAGCCGTTCGCGGTGCCGGAGCCGCTGGAGACGGTGTTCATCTCCTGGTACGAGGGCGGCGAAGTGTTCCGGTCGGGACTGACCTATCAGCGCGGCGCGGGACGGATCTTCTATTTCTCGCCGGGCCACGAGACCTATCCGATCTACCACAATGAAGGGGTGCAACAGGTGCTGCGCAACGCCGTGCACTGGGCGCACAATCCCGCACCCGCATGGTCCGACGTCACCAATGCGCCGAACGTGCCGACGGACAAGGCCAAGGAAAAGATCGTCCAGAAAGGCCTGCGCCTGCATGCCGATGGCGACAAGGGCCTTAGTTGATCAGCCTAAGCTGATCGGGGCCTGGGCTGATCGAGGCCTGGGCTGATCGGGGC
Organism: Mesorhizobium sp. LNHC232B00; assembly: GCF_000502435.1. Classification (NCBI taxonomy): domain Bacteria; kingdom Pseudomonadati; phylum Pseudomonadota; class Alphaproteobacteria; order Hyphomicrobiales; family Phyllobacteriaceae; genus Mesorhizobium; species Mesorhizobium sp. LNHC232B00. The sequence continues at coordinate 238,759 of NZ_AYWP01000009.1, read as the reverse complement.
ATGAACTGGTTGGGGGTGGGTTGATGCACCGAATTCTTCTGCTCGGCACCGGCGGCATCGCCGGGCATCATGTCGAGGAGTTCGCCGGGATTCCCGGCTGCAGCATCGTGGCCTGTGTCGACCAGATGCCGGGCCGCGCGGCGACGTTCGCCGGGGCAAACAAGATTGGCGACTGCTTCGAGAGCCTTGAGGCGGCGATCGCCTGGGGCCAGTTCGATGCCGCCATCAACGCGACGCCGGACGGCGTGCACAAGGCAACGACGCTGGCGCTGCTTGCCGCGGGCAAACACGTCTTTTGCGAGAAGCCGCTGGCGCCGAACCATGCCGACGCGCTTGCCATGACCGAAGCCGCCGAGGCGGCAGGCGTCGTCAATATGGTCAACCTGACCTATCGCAATTCGCCGGCCATCCAGGAAGCGCGGCGCATGGTGCAGGCCGGCGCCATCGGCGAACTCCGCCATGTCGAGGCGAGTTATCGGCAAAGCTGGCTGGTCAGCAAATCCTGGGGCGATTGGCGGGTCGAGGACAAATGGCTGTGGCGCCTGTCGAGCCGGCATGGTTCGACGGGTGTGCTGGGCGATGTCGGCATACACATACTGGACTTCGCCACCTATGGCGCCGCCCAGGACATCGTCAGCCTGCATGCCGACCTGGTGACATTTCCGAAGGGCGAGGGCGAGCAGATCGGCGACTATGTGCTGGACGCCAATGACAGCGTGGCGATGACGGCGCGGCTGAAGTCAGGCGCGCTCGCCACGATCATGGCGAGCCGCTACACGACAGGCCACGCTAACGATCTGTCGCTGGCACTGCACGGCACCAAGGGGGCCATCAAGGTCGAGACCGACGGCAAGGTTTCGCACCTGTCCGCCTGTCTCGGCGGGGATGTCGACCTGCAGCGCTGGCGGACTCTGGCGCCGCCTGATGTCAAGCGCAATGCAAGGTGCTTCGCCGATGCGCTGGAGAGCGGGCAGAACGGCGCCCCGTCGTTCCGGCGCGCCGCCGACATGCAGAAGCTGATCGATGCGGCGTTCGAGAGTTCGGCGACTAGGCTGCCGGTCTCGATCGCCTGACGTCACCGAATGGCCGGCCGCGCCGGCCAGAAGCGTTTTGGCGCAAATATTAGAAAGCGCTCGGCACGATCCACGGGTTGATGCTGATGCCGAGGCGCGGGCCTTTGCCTTCAGCGGTGTTTTCCGTGTTGCCCTTCTTCTCGACCGAGCCGGTCGAAGCGCAATCGAGCTTCACATTGGTCCTGGTGTCGACACAGGTCGCAGCCGGCGGGTGCTTGACCGGGTGGGTGGCGCTGGCGGCGAAAGCCGAGCCCGAAAGGGCCAGAATGGCGGCGAGGGTGAGGACGGTCTTTTTCATTGTCAGTCTCCGTTTTCGACGGGTGAATCTCTTCGTACATGTACGTTATGCCGTACAGATACGCCTGCCGCTCACGAAGTTCAAGACGAAATCGTACATGTACGGAAATTTTTTGTTAACCAAGAAATCGCCACCGGTTTGGCCGGTGGCGACAAGGCTTTGCAGTAAGGGGATGTCGTTCAGCAGTTGACCGGTGTCTCGGTCAGCGGAGGCACATCTTGCGTGCGCAATGTCGCAAGCGTGAAATCGCACATCCGCTTCACGAAAGCCTGGGGATCGCCGAAGGGGTAGAATGGAAAGGTGATCAGCAGCGAGATCGTGCCGTGGCCGACCGCCCAAAGCATGGTGGCGATGGCGAGCGGATCGCCCTGCAGCTTGCCGGCGACGACACAGGCCTCGACCCGGCTGATCAGTGCCTTCATCGCCGGGTTGCTTTCCTCCATGTCCGCGTAGCTCCTGCCTTCCGGCAGCTTGGTCTTTTCGGTCATGAAGACGGTACGGTATTCGTTGGGATTGCCGAGTCCGAAGGCGGCATATTCGGTCATCACCGCCTGCAGGGCCTCGATCGGGTCGTCGGACGGGTGCTCCTCGATGCGCCGGGCAAGCGTCTCGAACGCATCTTCGGCAAGCGCGAACAGGATGTCCTGCTTGTCGGCGAAGTAGGAATAGACCGACATCGGTGCATAGCCGACCCGCTTGGCCAGCTTGCGGATGGTCAGCCCCTCATAGCCTTCTTCCTGGACGAGCTTGTGCGCGGCTGCGACCAGTTCGGAACGCAGTTCCGCCTTTTGTTTCTCGCGGCGTTTCTGGACGCTCTGCGGCAAGATCCGTGCCTTTTGATTGGTGGGTGTCCGGCTAAACTATATACGCTGTACGGAAACGGACAAGAGCGCCCCAGGTTCCCAAACGGCACGCATCGGATCGCGCCGACACAGCCGTCCCTCCCATCACGTCACATCTCTCTGTCGATTAGTTTGACTGCAAGATACGAAAGCAGCTTCACCGCCTCCCCATAGGTTCTGGCCTTTTCGGGATTGGAGGCATTGCCGTCCAGCGCCCGCTTGTAGACACCCTGGCAGATCGCCGCCAGGCGGAAGAAGGAGAAGGCGAGGAAGAACGGCCAATTGCCGATGCCTTCGAGCCCGCGTCGGCGGCAATAGGCGGCGACATAATCCTCTTCCGAGGGCAGGCCGAGCGCCGTCCGGTCAATGCCGCCGAGGCCGCGAAAGCCGGATGCGTGCGGCAAGCGCCACTGCATGCACTGATAGGCGATGTCGGCGAAGGGATGGCCCGATGTCGACAGTTCCCAGTCGAGCACCGCCAGCACCTCTGGCCGGTCCGGCGCGAAGATCAGATTGTCCAGCCGGTAGTCGCCATGGACCAGCGAGACACGGCCGTCATCGGCGGGCATATGCGTTTCCAGCCAGGCGATCAGCCGGTCCATGTCGGCGATGGCGCCGGTTTCCGAAGCGCGATACTGGCTGGTCCAGCGGGCCAGCTGCCGCTCGAAATAATTGCCCCGCCGGCCGAAATCACCGAGACCGACGGTCTCGACGTCGACGTCGTGCAGGGCCGCCAGCGTACCGTTCATGGCGTCGTAGATGGCGAAACGCTCATCGTTGTCGCGCGCTTCGGGCAATGCCGGATCCCAGAAGATGCGGCCGTCGAGGAAAGCCATGATGTAGAACATGCGGCCGATCGGCGAATCCTCGGCCGACAGATGCAGCATCCGCGGGACGGGCACCGCGCTGCCGGCAAGCGCCTTCATCACACGAAATTCCCGGTCAACCTGATGCGCCGATTTCAACAACTGCCCCGGCGGCTTGGCGCGCAGCACGTAGCGGCCGCTTGCCGCCGCCAGCAGATAGGTCGGGTTCGACTGGCCGGATTTGAATTTTTCGATTGCGGCGAGCCCGGAAAAGCCAGGGATTTCCGCCTCGAGGTAGGACGCGAGCGCCGCTTGGTCGAGCGCGTTCGGGTCGTTCATGCGGTCTCGGGCTGGCGTTCGATCAGGGTCAGCGTCAGCCAGCGGGCGGTGAGTGCTGGTTTCTTCGAGCCCTCGATCTCGATCGTCACGTCGTGCGCGGTCTGCACCCAGCCCGATGGCCTGACCTTGACGTCGGCCAGCACGAAACGGGTGCGAATGCGGGCGCCAGTCTTCACCGGCGCCAGGAAGCGCAGCGAATCGAAGCCGTGATTGACACCCATCTTGCCGTTTTCCAGCGGCGGCATGGTCTCGAAGGTCATCGCCGACAGCAGCGACAGCGACAGGAAACCATGGGCGATGGTGCCGCCGAACGGCGTCTCGCGCTTGGCCCGCTCCGGGTCGCAGTGGATGAACTGGTGGTCGTCGGTGGCGTCCGCGAACTGGTCGATCATGCGTTGCGTGACCGCCCGCCAGGGTGAGACGCCAACTTCCTTGCCGACGCTGGCCAGAAGCACATCGAGACTGATCGGTTCCACGCTCATGTCCTCCAGTTCACCCCCGGCTTCTGCGGCCGGCAAATGTCATTCCTTGAACAAGGTCAATCCATGCTGCACCGATTGCCCGCCGTCGATCGGCAGGATGGCGCCGGTGACATAACTCCCTGCACGGCTGCACAAATAGAGCGTTGCGCCGGCAATGTCATCCGGTGTGCCGATACGGCCGATCGGAACATGGCTGCCGACATGGTCGGCCTGTTCTTGGGTGCCGGTGGCAAAGGCCGTCATGCGGCTTTGGAAGGGGCCGGGCGCGAAGGCGTTGACGGTGATGCGCCGAGGGGCGAATTCGAGCGCCAGCGTACGCGTCAGATGATGAACGGCGGCCTTCGAGGCGGTGTAGGAATAGGCGTCGTCGGCGAGCGGCTGCGTGCCCATCACCGAGCCCAGATTGATCACCCGGGCCGGATCGGCGTCGCTGGCGGCGGCCTCGAGCAGCGGCAGTAATTCGCGCGTCAGGTGGAAAACCGCGGTGACATTGACGCCGAAAACCTTGGCCCAGGCGTGGTAGGGAAAACTCTCCAGCGGCGCGCCCCAGGAAACGCCGGCATTGTTGATCAGAATATCGAGTTGGTCGGTCCGCGCCTTGACCTCGGCGACAAGCGCGGCAATGCCGGCCTCGCTGGAGACGTCGCCAGCAAAGCCATCGGCCCGCCCGGAGGCGCCGAGATCGTTCAATTCGCCGGCGCCCTTGACGCAGTCTTCGCCCTTGCGCGAGGCAATCATGACGCTGGCGCCGGCCTTGACCAGCGCGGTGGCGGCCATGCGGCCGATGCCGGTCGCCGCACCCGTCACCAGCGCGGTCTTGCCGGCCACCGAAAACAGCTCGTCCAGATAGCCCATCACAATCCTCCGCGCCCTGCCTCGGCATGCGGCAATCAGTTCGCGTTGACAAGGCTATCCGAAGTACGGTCATCCTTGCCACGGGTAAAATGCCCGGCCTGCATGAAGGGTTAGCGACCGATGACGGAGATGAACCTCGGCATGACCGAGCGGCTGAAGCCGATCCACGCCCGCGTCGCGGCCATGGTACGCGACGAGATCATGCCGCTGGACAAGGAATTCCTCGCCGAAGTGGGCAAGGACGGTGACCGCTGGGTTTACAGCGCGCGGCAAAGCGAAATCCTCGAAGGGCTTAAGAGAACCGCACGGGAGCGCGGCCTGTGGAATTTCTGGCTGACCGGCTCGGAGCGCGGCTATGGCCTGTCGACTGTCGAATATGCCTATCTGGCCGAGGAGATGGGCAAGGCGCATCTCGGCGCGGAGACCTTCAACTGCTCGGCGCCCGACACCGGCAACATGGAGGTGCTGGAACGCTACGGTTCGGCCGACCACAAGAAGACCTGGCTCGAGCCGCTGCTCGACGGCAAGATCCGCTCGGCCTATCTGATGACCGAGCCGGATGTGGCCTCGTCGGACGCCACCAACATTGCGATGCGCTGCGAGAAGCAGGGCGACGACTATGTGCTCAATGGCGAGAAATGGTGGGCGTCGGGCGCCGGCGATCCGCGTTGCGCCATCTACATCGTCATGGTGCGGACCGGCGGCGACCAGGAACCGCGGCACCGTCGCCATTCGATGATCCTGGTGCCATTGGACACCAAAGGCGTGACCAAGGTCCGCGCCATGCAGGTCTATGGCGACGACGACGCGCCGCATGGCCATATGCACCTTCGCTTCGACAATGTCCGAGTACCCGCCTCGAACCTCATTCTCGGTGAGGGCAGGGGCTTCGAGATAGCGCAAGGCCGGCTCGGGCCGGGCCGCATCCACCACTGCATGCGCGCCATCGGCCAGGCCGAGATGGCCCTGGAGATGCTGTGCCAGCGCTCGGTGCGCCGCGAGGCCTTCGGCCAACCCCTGGCGAAACTCGGCGCCAATTTCGACATCATCGCCGAATGCCGCATGGAGATCGAGATGGCGCGGCTGCTGTGCCTGAAGGCGGCGTGGATGATCGACCAGGGCGATGCGCGCGCCGCGGCCCCCTGGATCAGCCAGATCAAGGTCATCGCACCACGTGTCGCGCTCAAGGTGACCGACGAGGCGGTGCAGATGTTCGGGGCCCAGGGCATCAGCCAGGATACGCCACTGGCGCGTTCGTGGACGCATCTGAGGACATTGCGCCTCGCCGACGGACCCGACGCCGTGCATCGCCGCCAGGTGGCGCGGACGGAGCTGAAGAAATACACGCAGGAAAAGGTCTGAGCCGTTGCCTGACCTCTGCCGGCAAGCAAGGAGCCCGCGATGACCATCCCTTCCGAAATGCAGGCGCTGCTGCTGGTCGGCGACGGCTACACCAGGACGCCGAGCGGCAGCGTGCTGGAAGCGATGGAGCCCTACATCGAACCGGGCAGCATCGCGGTGCCGGCGCCTGGACCGAGCCAGGTGCTGATCAAGGTCAGTCTCGCCTCGATCAATCCTTCCGACGTCGCCTTCATCAAGGGCCAGTACGGCCAGCCGCGCGCCAAGGGCCAACCGGCCGGCTTCGAGGGCGTCGGCACGGTCGTTGCCGGCGGTGATGAGCCCTATCCGAAAAGCCTGATCGGCAAGCGGGTCGCCTTTGCCACCGGCGTCACCAACTGGGGTTCGTGGGCGCAATATGCCGTCGCCGAGGCGGCGGTCTGCATTCCGCTCCTCGACACCGTGCGTGATGAGGATGGCGCGGCGATGATCGTCAATCCGCTCACCGCGATCGCCATGTTCGAGATCGTCAAACAGGAGGGTGAAAAGGCCTTCGTCATGACTGCCGGCGCCAGCCAACTCTGCAAGCTGATCATCGGCTTGGCTCGCGAAGCGGGGTTCCGGCCTATCGTCACCGTGCGCCGTGACGACCAGACCGCATTGCTGAAAGAGCTTGGCGCGGCGCATGTCCTGAATGAAAAGGCGCCGGACTTCAAGGCAGCGCTGCGTCAAGTGATGAAGGAAGAGCAGCCGCGCATCTTCCTCGATGCGGTGACCGGACCATTGGCCTCGATTATCTTCGACGTCATGCCGAAGCGTTCGCGCTGGATCATCTACGGCCGGCTCGACACCGACGCCACCATCATCCGCGAGCCCGGCCAGCTGATCTTCCAGCACAAGCACATAGAAGGCTTCTGGCTGAGCGAATGGATGCGGCAATTCAAAGACCGGCGCGGCCTGGCGATCCTGGAGGCGCAGAAGCGGTTTTCCAACGGGCGCTGGTCGACCGACGTGACGGCGGTGGTGCCGCTCGCCGAGGCCATGGTGCGGTTGCCGGCGGAACTGGCCAAGCCCAATGGCAAGGTTTTCATCCGGCCTTAAAGCAAACTTCTGGAAAAGTGGGAAGCCGTTTTCCCGGGAAAAGCGCATAGCGCTTTCCCTTGGAAATTGCGTCAAAACAAAGCGTTCGCGCAATTCCTAGGGCATCTGGAGTTCGAAGCCGAGGCCTTCAAAAGGCCATCGATGGTCATCAACAAAGGCCGGTCTCTGGCTTCAGGGTGGGCCGGCGGGTTCGATGTCCGCCTCTTCCGGCCCCTCTATGCCACGCTGCTTTGTCCGTGATATGCCGCCTTCAAATACAGGCGGTGATGGGAAATCGTTCTGGAATTGTGTGGGGTGCGCGGATGACGCTTTCCAAGCCGGTCTTCGACCGTTTGGGACTTGGCCTATGGATCGGAGCCTTCCTGGTCGTTCTTGCGCTCGTCCTGTGGTCACCCCACACGCGGACGGTCTGGCAGGCCTATATAGACGGCAGCGAGGCCCTTCTGGCCGGCCGACCGCTCTACAATCTGCAGTCCGAGATGGGGTATCTCTACGCGCCGGCCTTTGCCGCGCTCTACGTTCCGCTGGTCAAGCTCGGCCCGCATCTCGGCGGCCTGATCTGGCATATTATCGGTTTCGCGGTGCTGACATTGGCCGCCATGCGGCAGGTGCGCAAGCTCGGCGGCGGGGAGCTGCCGTGGCTGCTTTCCTTCGGGCTCTTTCTTGCCCTGCCGATGGCGATGGGTGCAATCCGCAACGGCCAGGCGACGATCCTCTTGGCCGGCGCTTGCTGGCTTCTCACCTTTTCGGCGCTCGAGGGGCGTCGCGCCGAAACGTTCTTCTGGGCTTCCGTTGCCATCATCGCCAAGCCGACGGCGATCATCATGCTGCTGTTGGTGGGAGCCCTGCGCCTCCGGTTGATACCGGTTCTGGTGCTGGCGGTGCTGTTCGTGCTCGCCTTGCCCTACGCTTTCGCGCCTGCAGGCTATCTCAACGACCAATATCGTCTTTTCGCAGAGATGCTGACCTCGATGGCCGTCGACAACACCAGCCACTTCGTCCCCACCGATTTCACAGCCCCCTTCACCCGGATGGGACTGCCACTGCCGGAAATCGGCGCCACGGTCATACGCATCGTCATGGCCCTGTTCACGCTCTGCGCGGTCATCTGGTTCGACCGCAGGCTCGAGCGCGGAACGGCTGATCTCGCCATCTTCCTCACGGCAACGTTCTACATGTGCGTCTTCAACCCGCGTGTCGAGCCTAACACTTATGCCATGATCGCCGTGCCCGCCGGCCTAGCCATTGCCTTGTTATGGCGCGAGGAAAAAGGCGGTGTCCTGGCCTCGGTGCTGTCGGTGATGCTGTTCCTGACCGGATTGACGGGCGTCGAGCGCCATGTCCAAGATTTGACGTATCCCTGGTTTCGGCCGATCGCGGCCACCATTATCGCCGGGTCCCTGATCTGGTGGTTCTGGGCCAAGGTGCGACACAAGGTGACGCGAGACAAGGTGATGCATGAAGGGCCTGTCGCAAATGGCTGAGTCGCGGCCTACTCTCGATATCGTGGCGCCGTTCTTCAACGAGGCGCAATCGGCTTCGGCTTTTGCCGAATTGCTCGACAGGCTCGAAGCGGCGGTGTCGCAACGTTTCGGCATGGCCGTCCACAAGATCCTGATCGACGACGGCAGCCGCGACGATAGCGCTGAGCGGTTTTCGCAGGCGCTGTCGGGTTCCTGGGAGATCGTGCGGCTCAGCCGCAACTTCGGCAAGGAAGTCGCGGTGCTCGCCGGCCTAGACCAGTCGCGGGGCGACATGGTGCTGGTCATGGACGCCGATCTCCAGCATTCGATGGACATCAGCCTGAAGATGATCGCCGAACTGGTGGAAAACCCCGACATCGATGTCGTCTACGCGCAGAACGACCGGCGCGAGGCCAGCTGGCGGCGCAGCCAGTTGGCGCGGCTTTTCTACAGCCTGATCAACAGCAGCCAGCGCTTCGACATTCCGGAGAACGCGGGTGATTTTCGCGTCATGCGGGCCGCTGTGGCACGCGCGCTGACGAGCTTGCGCGACAAGCGGCGCTTCAACAAGGGCCTGTTCGCCTGGGCCGGCTTCCGCCAGAAGGCCATAGAATATTCGCCGGAGAACCGCGCCAGCGGTAAGTCGAAATGGAGCCGGCTCAACCTGATCGCCTTTTCGCTGGAAGGGTTTACGTCGTTTTCCGTCATCCCGCTGCGCATCATCAGCCTGAGCGGGATGCTCGCGGCGCTGGCGGGCCTGCTTTACGGCGCCAAGGTGTTCTTCGAGGTGATGTTCTACGGCATCGCCGTGCCCGGCTATCCCAGCCTGATGGTCGCCGTCGTCCTGCTCGGCGGCCTCAACCTCACACTGCTCGGCCTGATCGGCGAATATGTCTGGGTCACGCTCTCGGAGAGCAAGGATCGACCGGTCTACATCGTGCGCGATGTCTTGCGTGGGGATGTCTTGCGCGGGGATGTCTTGCATGGTGAGGTCTTGCGCGGCAAGGTCGCCCCTGACAGCTTGCCAGGCGCACCCGGGGCATGACGCGGCGCATCCGTTTGATCGCCGATGATTACGGCCTGGCGCCAGGCGTTTCCGCCGGGATACTCGACCTGCTCGATCGAGGGCGCCTGACAGGCACCAGTTGCATGACCGGCTTTCCGGAATGGCCTGACGCCGCAGCGCTCATAAAGCCGCTCTGCAGTCGTGCGGCGGTCGGGCTGCATCTTACCCTGACGGACCAGCCAGCGGTCACGGGCCGATCGAGCCTGGCGCCGGAAGGCCGGTTGCCGCCGCTCCGCTCGCTGGCACTGCCGGTCCTGCGCGGCCGCGTCGATGAGCGAGATGTCCATGCCGAGCTCGACGCACAGTGCGGCCGCTTCGTGGAGGCGTTGGGCCGCCGGCCCGACTTCATCGACGGTCACCAGCACGTGCATTTCCTGCCGGTCGTGCGCACATGGCTGCGGGCACGTTTTTCCGAAGCTTCCGAGAAGCCGGTGCTGCGTGGGGCGCCGGCGTTCGGCAGTGCCGCCGTGGCGCCGAAAGTCGCGGCAATCGCCGCCGTGGCCGCCGGCTTCAACCGCTCGATGGCGCACGCCGGCTTCACCATTTTCCAGCCGCTCGCCGGCATCTATGATTGGCGGCAGCCAGAGAGATTTGCTCCGGTTCTGCAAGCCGCTGTCGAAGCACTGCCGGAACGAGGTCTGTTCATGTGCCATCCCGGCCACGTCGACGACACATTGCGCGGGCGTGATCCAATGCAAAGGGTGCGCGAAGTGGAATTCGGCGTGCTGGCCTCGGACTCATTCGGCGAGAGCCTCGCCCGCGCCGATGTCGAGATCATGGATGGCAGGGGATGAGCGGCGCCGACCAGCCTCAGCGTTCGACCGGCAGCAAGATCGTCCGCTTCGCCATTGTCGGGCTGGTGAACACGGCCATCGACCTTGCCGGGTTTTTCCTGCTGCTCAAGCTGCATGTTCCGCCGCTGCCAGCCAACATCGTCTCATGGTCCATCGCCGTCGTCTTCTCCTTCGTGGCGAATGGGTTCTGGTCGTTCGAGCGCAATCGCGCGATCCGGCTGCATGACGCCTTCCTTCGCTTCGTCTCGCTTGGGGCGCTGATCTCGCTCGGCGTCTCTAGCCTGTCGATCGCACTCTTTGCCGGCATCGCCGGCGTGTGGCCGGCAAAGATCGGCGGTGTCATCGTGGCGGCGGTGCTGAATTTCATCGCCGCACGCTGGTCGATCGAGGGCCGGTTCTTAAAATAGCGTATTCTGTTCGGGCGAAATTCCAGATGGAATATCGCAACACACTTTCGTGGAACTTTTATTCCGCCGGCTCCACATTGGCGTAGGCGGCTTCTTCGAGTTCGCGCTTCAGCCGCGCTTCCTCATGCGTCTTGGGCGTGACGAAGCGGCCAAGCAGGAGATAGGCGACCGGCGTCAGGAACAGCGTCGAGACGGTGGCCAACCCCAGTCCGCCGACGATCACCCAGCCGAGCGCCACGCGCGCCTCCGCGCCGGCGCCGGCGGCCATTACCAGCGGCACGCCGCCAAGTATAGTGCAGATCATCGTCATCATCACCGGCCGCAGGCGAATGGTCGAGGCCTGTTCGATCGCCTCGCGCACGCCAAGGCCGCGATCGCGCAGCTGGTTGGCGAATTCGACGATCAGGATGCCGTTCTTGGCCATGACGCCGACCAGAAGCACCAGGCCGATCTGGCTGTAGGCATTGAGGCTGGTTCCGCTCAGCAGCAGTGCGATGATGGCGCAGGCAAGACCAAGCGGCACCGTCGCCATGATGATGACGGCGCTGACGAAACTCTCGAATTGCGCGGCCAGCACCAGGAGGATGATGACCAGCGCGAAGCCGAAGATGGTGATCATGGCGCTGTTGGTTTCGCCCAGCGTCGCCGCCTCGGCCAGTGGCAAGATGCGGCTGCCTGGCGGCAGGAGCGGCGTGGCGATCTCCTCGGCGCGGGTCAAGGCATCGCCAAGCGCGAAATTGCCTGAGAGGTTGGAGGTGATCGCCACCGACGGCTGCTGCTGCTCGCGCGACAGCGATGGCGGCACGGCGCGCTCTGTCAGCGTGGCGATGGTCGACATCGGCACGAAGCGGCCGTCCGCCGTCTTCAGGAAGACGTTTTCGAGATCGGTCGGATCGTTGATCGGGTTGGTGGTGGAAACCAGCTTCACGCCATAGCTGCGGTCGGCGATGTAGACGTCGACGACATCATTGCCGTCGAGCATGGCCTGCATGGTGTTGGCGAGCCCGGTGATGTCGATGCCGAGGTCGGAGGCGCGCTCGCGGTCGATGGCGACGGCAAGCTGCGGCTGGGTCGGGTCGATCGACAGGCGCGGCGTCTGGAAGCGCGGGTCTTTCTGCATCTCGGCGATGATCTTCAGCGCCGCGTCGCCGAGCGCCTTGCGGTCGTTGCCGACCAGCGCGAATTGCAGGCCGTTGCCGGCGCCGCGAATGCCGAGGCTGTTGGGCTGCACCGGGAAGATGCGCACGCTCGGCACCTGCTTGGTGAGCTGTCTGATCTCGGCCATGATCTCCTGCTGGCTGCGGCTACGCTCGTTCCAGGGGGCGAGCGTCATCACCATGAAGCCGGAATTGTAGGAGCCGTTCTGGCCGGCGTTCTCGAAGGTCGAGCGGATCTCGCCGGAATCGCGCATCGGCTGGATCAGCTTCTCGATCTTCTGCATCTGCTGCGTCGTGTAGTCGAGGCTGACGCCTTGCGGGGCGCTGATGCGCAACAGCACGGCCGCGCGGTCCTCGGTCGGCGTCAGTTCCTGGCGGATGGTGCCGAACAGCGTGAAGGCGGTACCGGCAAACAGCACCGCGACCAGAATCACGATCCAGGGCGCGTCGAGGCAAGCATGCAGGCCGCGCCGATAGGCTGCGTTCAAGGCACCGCCGATGCGGGCGCCGATGCCGTGGCCGGCTTCGTGGTGAAGCGACGCGCTGGTCAGCATGCGCGAAGCGAGCATCGGGCAGAGCGTGAGCGCCACCACGCAGGACAGAAGCACCGACATCGCAAGCACGAAGCCGAATTCGCGAAACAGGCCGCCGGTCTGGCCGGGCAGGAACGAGATCGGCACGAAGACGGCGACCNAGCACGAAGCCGAATTCGCGAAACAGGCCGCCGGTCTGGCCGGGCAGGAACGAGATCGGCACGAAGACGGCGACCAGCGTCAGCGTCGTCGCAACGACAGCGAAGAATACTTCCTGCGCGCCGAGCACGGCGGCCGCGCGTGGCCCCATGCCTTCGTTGCGGCGTCGCACGATGTTTTCGAGCACCACGATGGCGTCGTCCACCACCAGTCCCGTTGCCAGAACCAAGGCGAGCAGCGTCAGGATGTTGACCGAGAAGCCGGCCAGATAGATGGCGGCGATGGTGCCGATCATGGCCACCGGCATCGACAGGCCGGGGATCAGCGTTGCGCGCCAGTCGAGCAGGAAGACATAGATGACGATCAGCACCATGGTGACCGACAGGCCGAGCGCGATCTCGACCTCGTGCACGGCGCCCTTGACGAAGACGGCGTCGTCGCTGGTGATCTTGATCGCCATGCCCTTGGGCAGGTTCTGCTGCAGTTTGGCGACGGCGGCCTGGACGCCGGTCGAAATGTCCAGAGTGTTCGATTCCGCCTGGCGGATGATGCCGATGCCGATGCCGGTCTTGCCATCCGAACGCAGCGTCGTCTGGCCGATATCGGGGCCGAGGGTGACGGTGGCGACATCGCGGATGCGCGTCGTGCCGCCGATGATGATGTTTTCGAATTCCTCGGGCGTGGTCACGTCCGCGGTCGTGCGCACGATCAGATCCTGGTTGGTCGTGGTGATCGACCCGGCAGGAGAATCGAAGGCGACGGACGCTAGCGCTGTTCTGAGGTCGGCGACCGTGAAGCCGAGGCTGGCGAGCTTGTTCTGGTCGACGTCGATGCGGAAGATCTTGTCGCGGTCGCCATAGACCTGGACGTCGGCCACGCCGGGCACGGCCGCCAGTTCGTCTTCGATCTGATCCTGGACCACGACCGTCATGTCCTGGATCGACATGTTGTCGGAGGTCACCGCCAGCCGCATCACAGCGTCGGAATTGGCGTCGGCCTTGACGATGCGTGGCGGATCGGCGGTGTCCGGCATCTGGTTGGCGACGCGGCCGACGGCGTCGCGCACATCGGAGGCGGCCACATTCAGGTCGACGCCGTCGTTGAACTCGATGGTAACGCGGCTCGAGCCGAAGGACGACGAGGACGAGATCGACTTGACGCCGGAGACGCGGGCGACGGCACCCTCGATCGTGTCGGTCAGCTCGCGGTCGACGGTTTCGGCGGCCGCCCCCTCGAAGGTGGTGGAAACGGTGACGACGGCGCGGTCGACGTCGGGCAGTTCACGGATTTCGACGCCGTAGAAGGCGGCGAGGCCGGCAACGGCAATGAGGGTGTTCAGCACGAAGGCCATCACCGGCCTGCGGATGAACAGGGCGGTGAAGCCGGTGTCGCTGGCGGCGTTGACGGGGCCGGTCATGAGCCTTCGGCGGCGTTGGGGTTGGGCTGCTCCTGGCCAGCGATGCGAACCTCGCCGCCCTCGCTGACGCTCTGCGTGCCTTCGGTGACCACCATGTCGCCGCTATCGATCTTCGCATCGATCAGCACGGTCTCGGTGTTGCGCTGGATGATGCGCACCGGCACCCGCCTGGCCTTGCCGTTCTCGATCTGCCAGACATAGGCGCCGTCCGATCCCCACAGGATCGCCAGCGGACTGACGGCCGGATAGGTCTCGCCGGGGAATTTCATAGTGATGCCGAACGACATGCCGGCGCGCAGAGAATCGGCCGGGTTGGCGATCTTGGCCTTGACCAGGAGCGTGCGGCTCTTTTCGTCGATGTGATTGTCGATGGCCGAAACCGTGCCGGTATAGACGTTGCTCGGATTGGCAATGGGCGTCGCCGTCAATTGGGCGCCGACCTTTATGGCGGCGGCGAAGCGCTCGGGCACCTGGAAATCGACCAGGATCGAGGAACGGTCATCGAGCGTGGCAATCGCCGACTGGTTGGTCACATAGTTGCCGGCGGAGATCGGCAAGATGCCGACGGTGCCGGCGATCGGCGCCAGGATCGACCGGCGCTGCAACGCAAGTTCGGCATCCTGAAGCGCCAGCTTGGCGCCCGCCAGAACCACTTCGGCGTCGGCAACGGCGACAGGCGTCGCCGCATTGGAGGCGCGCAGCGACTTGACGCGGTCAAGCTTGGATTGCGCATCCTGCAAAGCGAGCTTGGCCCGGTCCTGAGAGATGATCTCGGTCTCGGAATCGAGTGTCGCGATGATCTGGCCCCTGTCGACATGACTGCCCGATTCCACCAGCAGTTCGGCAAGGCGGCCGGAGCTATAGGGATTGACGGTCACCGAGGCGTTGGCGCGGCCGGTGCCGATCGCCTGCAGGCGGTCGTTGATGGTTGCGGAGGCGGCCGGCGATGCGACGATGGTGACAATCTGGGTGCCGTTGCGCCCGCCCTGCCGGGAACCGGCGGCCGAGGCCTCTTTCGCCGGGGGTGTCGCGCCATACGCCCAATCCATCCCCCAGCGCGCCAGCACTTCAGGAGCACCGGGGTAGAAACGCGCCCAGGCAGCCGCGGCGGCGACCAAAATCACAAGCCCAAGGACAATCTGTTTCCAGCGCGACATCGACACTCCAGCGACAAGAATCGTCTGCCGGTTCCAGATGGAAACAAATGCAGCGACGATACGGGCTGGGGGCGAAAACCAGCCACGCCACATCCCGATATCATCGGTTTATGGCAATTATCACGCGATCGTGCACATTAAATCTCGGTAACGTGAGATCCGGACGCTCCCTGGAGCCGTTGCGATTTGCGTTGGAAACGTATCTAGCGCAGGCCTTCCATTTCCCGAATGCGCCGGGCGCCGTCGGCCTCGAGTTGTCTCGTGACGGCGCCGATCAGCGTTTCGGCGACGACGAAAAGCGCTGCCGAGGAATCCCATGCGGAAGGCACGGCGGTGCGTCCGGCGATGACATGGCGGGCAAACCGGGCAATCGGCGACAGCCACTGGTCGGTGAAGAGCACGATCTGAACGCCGCGCTGATGCGCCTTCTCGGCGAAGCGGACGAGGCTGTTCTGGTAGCGCCTGATGTCGAAGATCACCAGCACGTCGCGTTTGCCCATGTCGATCAGCCGGTCGCGCCACATGCTTTCCTGGCCGGCGAGATGGAAGACATCGGGCTGGATGACCGCCAGATGGGCGGCCATGTAGCGCGCCAGCGGATCGGTGAAGCGGCCGCCGATCAGGAATGTCTTGCCGCGCCGCTCGGCAAGCCGGGTGGCAATGTCGGCAAGCTGCCTGTCCGAGAGGTGGCGGAAGGTCTCGCGCATGTTGTCGAGCGTCGCTTCCAGCATCGGCGACACCGTGCCGCCGCCGGGCGAGGGCGGGTTGAGCGTTCGCGTGGCCGGCGATTGCAGTTGCGCCGCCAATTCGTCCTGCAGGCTCGACTGGAATTCCGGATAGTTCTGGAAGCCCAGCCGGGCAACGAAGCGCAGGATCGTCGGCGAGGAGACGCCGGCCGCAGCCGAGAATTCGGCGACCGTCTTGAGGCCGATCAAGGGATAGCTCGCGATCAGCGTCTGAGCCGCGCGCCGTTCGCCGGCCGGCATCGTGCCGACGCGGTCGGCGATCAGTTCGGCAATGCTGGAAATCATGTTTTCCCCACCCCTTGGCCTGGCCCACGAGATCGCATTTGACAAAGCCGGACAAACTGTATGAAATCATCCGTAGGGACGCAATGAGGCAAAATACGTAACATACGATACAGCGCTCCCCGGGGACCGCAGACTATGGAGAAAGCACGGCCCGCCAGCCTTGCATCGTCGGATACCGTGAGGGTGACGAACCCGGGCGGATCGAGCCCTTTCGTGCTGACCTGCGATCACGCTTCCAATTTCCTGCCCGCCGAATTCGGCACGCTCGGCCTTGCCGCCGAAGACCTTTCCCGGCACATCGCCTGGGATCCCGGCGCTCTGCCGGTGGCAACGCGCATGGCGCAGGCACTCGATGCCACGCTGGTCGAAACCCGCATTTCGCGTCTCGTCATCGACTGCAACCGGCCGCTCGACGCGCCGGACCTGGTGCCGCCGGTCAGCGAAACGACAGCCATACCCGGTAATACCGGCCTGTCGGAAAAACAGCGCGCGGCGCGGATCGCCCTTGCCTGGCAGCCGTTTCACGACGCGATCGAGCACATTGTCGAGGACAGGCTGGCGCGCGGTCAGGAGACCCGCCTGGTCTCCGTCCATTCCTTCACGCCGGTCTACAAGAGCCGCAACCGGCCCTGGCATATCGGCATCATTCACGACGAGGACCGCCGGCTGGCATCGCCACTGATATCGGCGCTCAAGCGGCTCGCCGGCATCACCGTCGGCGTCAACGAACCCTATTCGCCTGCCGACCGCGTCTATTTCACGCTGGAACGGCACGCGCGCTCACGCGGGCTGCCCTGCGCCATGATCGAAATCCGCAACGACGAAATCTCCGGCGACACCGGGCAGCGGAAATGGGCGGATCTGCTCACGGGCATTTTTTCGGATCTGGAACCAGAGGAGGCAGGACAAACCAGATCGCGTTCAGTCGGAAAGTCAGTTCAATCGGCCAGCTAAGGACCAACAGGGGAATTCTGACATGACAACACCTGATCACTCCGACAAGTCGGAGGACACGAAAATCCTTCACAGTATGGGCTATGCCCAGGAATTGGCTCGCCGCATGAGCGGCTTCTCCAATTTTGCTATTTCCTTCTCGATCATCTGCATTCTGGCTGGCGGCATAACGTCCTTCCCGCTGGCCATGGCAACCGGCAGCGGTTTCGAGGCGACCATCGGCTGGGTTATAGGCGGCGTCTTTGCGCTCGTGGTCGCGGCTTCTCTCGGCCAGATTGGATCAGCCTATCCGACAGCCGGCGGCCTCTATCACTGGTCCTCAATCCTCGGCGGACGCGGCTGGGGCTGGGCCACGGCTTGGATCAACTTGCTCGGCCTGATCTTCGTCGTCGCTTCGGTGAATGTCGGCGTCTACTTGCTGTTTCAGGGGCTCGTCGCGGGGCCGATCCTGGGCTTGGACACGTCGACCTGGGGCTTCTGGCAGCAGACGGCGGCAGTCGTCCTGATTACCATCACCCAGGGCCTCTTCAATCATCTCGGCATCAAGACGACGACGATGTTGACCGACTTTTCCGGCTATCTCATCCTCGTTGTCGCGGTCGTGCTTACGCTGACCTTCCTGATCTGGGGCGCGCATGGCTTCGATCTTGCTCGGCTGACGACTTTCGTGAACACGACCGGCGATCTTGGCGGTGGCTATGTTCCGACGGCCCGTACGGCGCTCGTGGCCTTCCTCATCGGCCTTCTCTACCCGCTTTATACCATCACCGGCTTCGACGCATCGGCGCATACCGCCGAGGAAACGCACAATGCCCGCGTCGCCGTGCCGAGAGGCATGATCCACGCGGTCCTCTGGTCTCTCGTCTTCGGTTTCGTCATGGCGGTTTCCTTCGTCCTTGCCAGCCCAGATCTCGTCGCGACCGCCAAGGATGGCGGCAATGCCTGGTTCAACCTGTTCAACAATCTGCCGGCGCCAACTTGGCTCAAGGCTCTGCTCGGCATCGCCATCGTGCTGTCGAACTATCTGTGCGCGCTGGCCGGGCTCACTTCGACCTCGCGCATGATCTTTGCCTTCTCGCGTGACGGCGGTCTGCCGGGGTCATCTGTGTGGAAGCAGGTTTCGCCGACTTGGCGCACGCCCGTCCCGGCCATCTGGCTCGGTGTTGTGCTGTCGATCGCCGCCACGCTCTATTCGCCGGCTTTCGCGGCGCTCGCAGCTGGGTGCGCTCTCTTCCTCTACGTCTCCTATGCCATGCCGATCGCAGCCGGACTTCTTGCGGAAGGAAAGAGCTGGACCGAATTCGGACCGTTCCGGCTCGGCATCTGGTCAAAGCCGTTCGCCGTCATCACCGTGCTTGGTGTTCTGGTGTTGATGTATGCCGGCATCCAGCCGCCCTTCGACATCCTGATCAACTATGCGATCGGATTGATCGTTCTGCTCGTCGTTTTGTGGTTCGCTGTTGAAAACCGGCGCTTCCAGGGGCCGCCTATCGGCGATGCGGCAATCGCCAAGCGCAGGGCGACCATCGCAGCGGCTGAAAAGGCCGTTGGCGAATCCGCGTAACAGCCAATCAAGCCGTAGCGGGCTCGCCCGCCACGGCTTTTTGTTCCCGTTCAACGTGACAAGCCCGAAACGACAAGCACTGGAGTGCCACAGGAATGGCCGGAAATTTCTCGTTCGATCAGTTGAAGAAAGCGGTCTCCAGCGGCGAGATCGACACGGTGCTCGCCTGCATCGTCGACCTGCAGGGCCGGTTGGCGGGAAAGCGGTTCCTGGCACAGTACTTCGTCGATTCCGCGCATGACGAAACGCATGGCTGCAACTACCTGCTGGCCGCCGACATCGATATGGAGCCGGTGCCCGGTTACAAGGCGGCAAGCTGGTCGAAGGGCTATGGCGACTTCGTCATGAAGCCGGATCTCGCCACGCTGCGGCGCATTCCGTGGCTGGAGAAGACCGCGCTGTTGATCTGCGACGTGCTCGACCACCACACCCATGACGACCTGCCGCATTCGCCGCGCGCCATCCTGAAGAAGCAGATCAAGCGGCTGACGGAACGCGGCTATATCGGCTATTTCGCGTCCGAGCTGGAATTCTATCTGTTCAACGAAACCTACGATTCCGCCCGCAAGAAGCACTGGCAGGGTCTCGACACCGCTTCGCCCTATATCGGCGACTACCAGATCGGCATCACCACCAAGGAAGAAGGCGTCATGCGCCGGCTTCGCAACGAGATGGAAGCGGCCGGCATTCCGATCGAGAACTCCAAGGGCGAGTGGGGTCCAGGCCAGGAAGAGATCAATGTGCGCTATGCCGAGGCGCTGGACATGGCCGACCGCCACGTCATCCTGAAGAATGGCGCCAAGGAGATTGCCGAGTCCGAGGGCAAGGCGATCTCGTTCATGTCGAAATACAATTACGGGCTCGCCGGCAACTCCAGCCACATCCACAATTCGCTGTGGAGCGCCGACGGCAAGACGCCGCTGTTCTTCGACAAGAAGGCTGAGTGGACGCTGTCGACGCTCGGCCAGCAATGGGCGGCGGGCCAGCTCAAATACGCCAAGGAGTTCACCTGGTTCCTGGCGCCCTACATCAATTCCTACAAACGCTTCCAGGCCGGCACCTTCGCGCCGACCAAGATCATGTGGAGCGAGGACAACCGCACCGCCGGCTTCCGCCTGTGTGGCGAGGGCACCAAGGGCATCCGCATGGAATGCCGCATCGGCGGCGCCGATTTGAACCCGTATCTCGCCTTCGCCGCACTGATCGCCGCCGGCCTTGCCGGGATCGACGAGAAGCTCGAATTGCAGAAGCCCTTCGTCGGCGATGCCTATCAGGCGTCTCGCCTGCCGGAGATTCCGAAGACGCTGCGCGATGCCACCGAGACGCTGGCCAAGTCGAAGATGCTGAAACAGGCGCTCGGCGAAGACGTGCTCGAACATTATGTCCACACCGCCAAGTGGGAGCAGTTCGAATACGATCGCCGCATTACGGATTGGGAACTGCACAGGGGATTCGAGCGGTACTAGATTGCCTGCGAAGCGTCCGCGCCGCCCCTCACCCTCTCCCAATAGAGAATGGGGAGAGGGTGCGTCGACGTTGGAGCTCTCTTCTCCCGTCACCAAACGGAATGAGGTGCCGGCGGACGGATGAGGCAGCACAAAGACTGATGATTTTCGATTTTAAAGAAGTGCGAGGATTTAAACGATGACCGAAACGGTCAAACTCATTACCCCCGTCGACGGCTCGATCTATGCCGAGCGGCCGATCGCGACGGACCAGGCGGTCAATGCGGCAGTCGAGCGCGCCAAGGCGGCGCAGGAGAAGTGGGCGCAGGTGCCGATCGTCGAGCGCGGCAAATACATGCTCGCCATGCTGGAAGCGCTGGTCGCGATGACCGACGAGATCGTGCCCGAGATCGCCTGGCAGATGGGGCGGCCGGTCCGCTATGGCGGCGAGTTCGGCGGCGTCAGGGAACGCACGAGCTACATGGTCGAGATCGCCGAGGCGGCGCTCAAATCCGTGCCGGCATCCAACCCGAAGGACGGGTTCCGCCGCTATGTGAAGAAGGATCCGCTCGGCGTGGTCATGGTGATCGCGCCCTGGAACTATCCCTATCTCACGGCCGTCAACACCATCGTGCCGGCGCTGATGGCCGGCAACACCGTCATCCTCAAGCACGCGGCGCAGACACTGCTGGTTGGCGAGCGTTTCCAACAGGCCTTCGACAAGGTCGGCCTGCCCAAGGGCGTGTTCCAGAACGTCGTGCTCAACCATGCCCAGACCGAAAAGCTGCTCGGCTCGGGCAAGATCGACCATGTCAATTTCACCGGCTCGGTCGCCGGCGGCCGTGCCATCGAAAAGGCGGCGGCGGGCACCTTCATGACGCTCGGGCTCGAGCTTGGCGGCAAGGATCCGGCCTATGTGCTGCCCGACGCCAAGATGGACCACGCGGTCGCCAATCTGGTTGACGGCGCCTTCTACAATTCCGGCCAGTGCTGCTGCGGCATCGAGCGTGTCTATGTGCACGAAAAGGTCTATGATGAATTCGTCGAGGGCTTCATCGCCGAGACGAAGAACTATGTCGTCGGCAATCCGCTCGATCAGGAAACGACGATGGGGCCGATGGCGCAGGCCCGTTTCGCCGACTTGATCCGTGAGCAGAAGGCCGAGGCGCTGCGCAAGGGTGCCAAGGCGCACATCAACATGAAGGTGGCCAACGACAAGGCTGGCTCGCCCTATCTGGCGCCGGAGGTGCTGACCGAGGTCGATCACCAGATGAGCGTCATGCGCGAAGAGAGTTTCGGTCCGATCGTCGGCATCATGAAGGTGCGCAACGACGAGGAGGCGATCGCGCTGATGAACGACAGTCCCTATGGGCTGACGGCCTCGATCTGGACGCGCGATACCGAGCACGCTGTGGCGATCGGCAACCGCGTCGAGACCGGCACGGTGTTCATGAACCGCTGCGACTATCTCGATCCGGCGCTGGTCTGGACCGGCGTCAAGGACACCGGCAAGGGCGCGGGCTTGTCAGCCATCGGCTACGACAATCTGACCCGGCCGAAATCCTTCCACCTGCGCGAAGCCATCTGATTTTTCGAAAGACAAAAAATGTCCAAGCTGATCTCCAAATGGAACTACCCCACCACCGTTCGCTTCGGCGCCGGGCGTATCAAGGAACTGCCCGAGGTGCTTGGTGCCACCGGCATCAAGCGGCCTCTGTTCGTCACCGATCCGGGCCTGGCCAAACTGCCGGTCGTGGCCTCGACCCTGAAGATCCTCGACGATGCCAAAATCCCATACGGTGTCTTCTCCGAGGTGAGGCCGAACCCGGTCGAGTCCAACCTGACCGCCGGCATCGCCGTGTTCAAGAAGGGCAAGCATGACGGCATCATCGCTTTCGGCGGCGGCTCGGCGCTCGATCTCGGCAAGCTGATCGCCTTCCAGGCAGGCCAGACAAGGCCGGTGTGGGATTTCGAGGATGTCGGCGATTGGTGGACGCGCGCCAATTCGGATGCGATCGCTCCGATCATCGCGGTGCCGACCACGGCCGGCACTGGATCGGAAGTCGGCCGCGCCGGCGTCATCACCAATGAGGCGACGCATACCAAGAAGGTCATCTTCCATCCCAAGCTGCTGCCGGCGATCGTGATTGCCGACCCGGAACTGTCGGTCGGCATGCCAGGCTTCATCACCGCCGGCACCGGCATGGACGCGCTTGCCCATTGCCTCGAAGCCTATTGCGCACCGGGCTATCATCCGATGGCGGACGGCATTGCGGTCGAAGGCGTGCGCCTGGTGTTCGAAAACCTGCCAAAGGCCTTTGCCAACGGCAAGGATCTTGTCGCCCGGGCGCACATGATGAGTGCCGCCGCGATGGGCGCCACCGCCTTCCAGAAAGGCCTCGGCGCCATCCATTCGCTGTCGCATCCGATCGGTGCGCTCTATGACACCCATCACGGCATGACCAACGCTGTGTTCATGCCCTATGTGCTTGCCTTCAACCGTGACGCCATCGAGGAGCGTATCGCCAGGCTCGCCGCCTATTGCGGCATCAAGGGCGGCTTCGACGGCTTCGCCAAGGCGATCATCAAGCTGCGCAAGGAATTGAAGGTGCCGCATGCGCTGCCGGGCCTGATCAAGGGGCTCGACATGGACAAGAAGCGCAAGGCGCTGATCGCCGACATGGCGGTGGTCGATCCGACGGCCGGCGGCAATCCGGTCAAGCTGACCAAGAAGGCGGCACTGACGCTGCTGGAAAACGCTATCGCCGGTACGATCTGAGACGGCCTGCCATTGCGGAAAAATTGATCTGAAAATAAGCGCTAACCAAGGGGGAAGGGATGGAGAACAAGGCAGAAAGTGATTAGCCGGAAAAATAAGTGACGGCTAATTGCTACAGCCCGTTAAAAAGAGTTAACTTTTTCTGCTGCCAGCCAATGGTTTCACAAACCTTTCATCTGGCTGTCACACGAAAACGCTACCGCATCGCAGGCGTCCAACGGCGTCAGTTCAACGGAGAGAACACATGTTCAAATTCACGGGGAAGGTGCTTTCCCTTTCGGCCGCGACGCTCTTTGCGTCGACGGTGATTTCGTCCGCGGATTCGATGGACGATCTCGTCAAGGCCGCCAAGGCTGAAGGCCAGCTCACCACCATCGCGCTGCCGCATGATTGGTGCGGTTACGGCGACGTCATCGCCGGCTTCAAGGCCAAATATCCCGAAATCACCATCAATGAGCTCAACCCCGATGCCGGCTCCGGCGACGAGGTCGAGGCGATCAAGGCCAACAAGGACAACAAGGGCCCGCAGGCTCCCGACGTCATCGACGTCGGCCTGTCCTTCGGTCCGACCGCCAAGGCCGACGGCCTGCTGATGCCTTACAAGGTGTCGACCTGGGACTCGATCCCGGACAGCGCCAAGGATGCCGACGGCGCCTGGTACGGCGACTACTATGGCGTTCTTTCGTTCATGGTGAACAAGGATCTGATCAAGGAAGCGCCGGCTGACTGGGCCGACCTGCTGAAGCCTGAATTCGCCAACGCGGTTGCCGTCGCCGGCGATCCGCGCGCTTCGAACCAGGCCATCCAGGCGGTTTATGCCGCCGGCCTGTCGTCGGGAGCTGCCGCCGGTGAAGCTGCCGGCACCGCTGGTCTCGACTTCTTCAAGAAGCTCAATGCCGCCGGCAATTTCGTCCCGGTCGTCGGCAAGCCCGCTACGCTCGCCCAGGGCCAGACCCCGATCCTGATCAACTGGGACTATAACGCGCTTGCTGGCCGCGACACGCTGAAGGGCAACCCGCCCGTCGACGTCGTGGTGCCGAAGACCGGCGTCGTCGCCGGTGTCTACGTGCAGGCGATCAGCGCCTATGCGCCGCATCCGAACGCAGCCAAGCTCTGGATGGAATACCTCTATTCCGACGAAGGCCAGGTCGGCTGGCTGAAGGGCTATTGCCACCCGATTCGCTTCAACGATCTCGCCAAGAACGGCAAGATCCCGGCGGACGTGCTGGCCAAGCTGCCGCCGGCGGAATCCTACGCCTCGGCCGCATTCCCGACGCTCGACGAGCAGGGCAAGGCCAAGGAAGTCATCAGCAAGAACTGGGACGCCGTCGTCGGCGCCAACGTCAAGTAAGACTGAAATCCACCGGGCGGTCGCGAGACCGCCCGGCCTTCCCTCGAAGACGGTAGCCGGCGCATGACCGACCTCTCGCTTTCAAATCGAACGATTGCCACCAAGCCCGCGCCACCGAACGAGGCGACCGCTTTCCGCTTGCCGACGCAATGGATTGGTGTGGCGCCTTTCTTCATCTTCGCCCTGATGTTCCTGATCCTGCCCACGATCTATCTCGTGGTGGGCGCTTTCCAGCGAAGCGATGGCCAGTTCACGCTGGACAACATCCTGCAGCTGGTCAGTGATCCCTCGATCAGCAGTTCCTATTGGGTCTCGATCAAGATCAGTTTCTGGTCGGCCATCATCGGCGCCTTTGCCGGCCTGGCCATCGCCATCGCCATCGTGCGCGGCGGGCTGCCAAGCTGGACGCGTTCCGCGACCCTGACTTTTTCGGGTGTCGCCTCGAATTTCGCGGGCTTGCCGCTCGCCTTCGCCTTCCTGGCGACGCTCGGCCGTGTCGGCATCGTCACCACGCTTCTGCGTGACGTGCTCAACATCAACATCTATGCGATGGGCTTCAATTTCCTCACCACCTCGGGCCTAATCGCGGTCTATCTGTTCTTCCAGATTCCGCTGATGGTGGTCATCATCGTGCCGGCCATTGACGGCCTGAAGAAGGAATGGGGCGAGGCGGCAGCGACGCTCGGGGCTACCCAGGCGCAGTATTGGCGCATGGTGGTCATACCGGTGATATGGCCGAGCTTTCTTGGAACCGTCATCCTTCTGTTCGCCAATGCCTTCGGCGCCATCGCCACCGCTTACGCGTTTGCCGGCCCGGCGCTCAACATCGTTCCCATCAAGCTGTACTCGCAGATCAACGGCGACGTGCTGCACAATCCGCAGCTCGGCTATGCCATCGCCTTCGGCATGATCGTCATCACCGGGCTCGCCAATGTCTTCTACATCTGGTTCCGGACTCGCTCGGAGAGGTGGCTGAAATGAAGTCGGGAAAATTCTGGGCCTGGGTCGTCTTCATCATCGGTGCGGCCTATTTCTTCATTCC
Source organism: Mesorhizobium sp. LNHC232B00 (assembly GCF_000502435.1). NCBI lineage: Bacteria > Pseudomonadati > Pseudomonadota > Alphaproteobacteria > Hyphomicrobiales > Phyllobacteriaceae > Mesorhizobium > Mesorhizobium sp. LNHC232B00. Next base: position 213,306 of record NZ_AYWP01000009.1, on the reverse strand, counting down.
GCTGATGGCGACGGTCGAGTTCTCGCTGCGCATGCGACGAGGCGTCCATTCCTTCGACGCCTATCAGATCGTGCTGGGCGACGCGCGCTTCCAGTCGACCTTCCTGTATTCGGTGGTCGCTGCGATCTTCACCATCATTCTGGGTGTGCTGATCGTGGTGCCGGCGGCCTACTGGATCCGGCTGCGCCTGCCGCAGCTCAGGCCGATCGTCGAATTCATCACGCTGCTGCCGCTGGTCATTCCGGCCATCGTCATCGTCTTCGGCTATATCAGGATGTACGGCTCCAATTCGCCGCTGCCGTTCCTGGGCAGCAATATGGGTGCCAATGCCTTGCTGGTGATCGGTTATGCGACGCTGGCACTGCCCTATATGTACCGCGCCGTCGATACCGGGCTGCGCACCATCGACGTGCGCACCTTGACGGAAGCGGCACAGATCCTGGGCGCCGGCTGGGGAACGATCATCGGCCGCGTCATCCTGCCCAATGTGCTGATCGCCGTGCTGTCGGGCGCCTTCCTGACCTTTGCCATCGTCATCGGCGAGTTCACCATGGCCAGCCTGCTCAATCGCCCGGCTTTCGGCCCGTATTTGCAAAACATCGGCGCCAACCGCGCCTATGAACCGGCAGCCCTTGCCATCATCGCCTTCGCCATTACCTGGGGCTGCATGTCGCTGATCCAGATCCTGTCCCGCTTCGCGCCGAAATCGGCGAACCGCCCGAACTGAACGAAAAGCACTGACCTGAGAGAAAAAGCCATGGCCGAGCCATTCCTGTCCATCCAGCATGTGCGAAAGTCCTACGGTTCCAACACCGTGGTCCAGGATTTCAGCCTCGACGTCGAGCCGGGCGAGTTCGTCTCGTTCCTCGGACCGTCCGGTTGCGGCAAGACCACCGTGCTACGCATGGTTGCCGGCTTCGAGGAGCCATCGGCCGGCAAGATCGTCGTTGCAGGCAAGGACATTACGAGGCTGAAGCCCAACCAGCGCAATGTCGGCATGGTGTTCCAGGCCTACGCACTGTTTCCCAACCTGACCGTGGCACAGAACATCGCTTTCGGGCTGAAGGTTGCCGGCATGTCGAAGGCCGATGCCGACAGGCGTGTCGCCGAGATGCTCGACATGATCAAGCTGCCGCAGATGGCCGATCGTTATCCCTACCAGCTCTCCGGCGGCCAGCAGCAACGCATCGCGCTGGCGCGCGCCATCGCGCCGAAGCCGAAGCTGCTGCTGCTCGACGAGCCGCTGTCGGCGCTCGACGCCAAGGTGCGCGTGTCGCTGCGCGAGGAGATCCGCTCGATCCAGAAGAAGCTCGGCATCACCACCATTTTCGTCACCCATGACCAGGAAGAGGCGCTGTCGATTTCCGACCGAATCGCCGTGATGTATGGCGGCAAGGCCGAGCAGGTCGGCACGCCTTTCGAAATCTACAATCGGCCGGCGACCAAGTTCGTCGCCAATTTCGTCGGCACGCTGAACGTGCTCGAAGGCAAGGTCACCGATGCCGCGGCCGGCACGGTTCAGGTCAACACGCAGGAAGTGTCACTCAAGGGCAAGCTCAATGGCTCGAAATCGGGCGACACGCTGTCGCTGGCGCTGCGGCCGGAAGCGATCTCGCTCGGCCGTCAGCCTGGCCGCGATTCCAGCCTGTCCGGCGAGATTTCCGAAGTCCACTTCCTCGGCTCGGTGATCCGGGTTCGCGTCGGAATTGGCGGCAACACGGTGTCGCTCGACACGTTCAACAGCCCGGCGACGCCGCCGCCCGCCGTCGGCGAGAAGGCCGAGATTTCGTTCTCGTCCGGCGACATGCTGGTGCTGCACTAGCCACCGCGCCACCAGACGGCACGTAACTGCTCACTGCAGTGACTTTGGCACTGCCAATCGGCTTGTTCCGTCGCTACGATGAGCCATGGCTCTTTTCGAACTGACGCTTGTCCTGCTTTTGGCCGCCGTTGCGCTGACGGCGCTGTCGCGACGGCTGGAGATTCCCTATCCGTCGCTGCTGGCGCTGGCCGGGGTTGCGATCGCTTTCGTACCAGGTGCGCCAACGATCGAGATCGATCCGGAACTGGCGCTTGCCCTGTTCATCGCGCCGGTGCTTCTCGATGCCGCCTATGATACGTCGCTGCGCGACCTGAAGCGCTACCGGCTGTCGCTGGCGCTGCTGGCGCTGGGCGCCGTTGTCTTCACCACTGCCGTCGTGGCCTTCGTCGGCTGGAAGATGGCGGGCCTGCCGGTCGCGGCTGCCATCGCGCTCGGCGCCATCGTCGCGCCGCCGGACGCGGTGGCGGCAAGCGCTGTGCTCAGCCAGTTCAAGGTACCGCACCGCATCACCGCCATCCTGCAAGGCGAGAGCCTGCTCAACGATGCCACCGCGCTGCTGATCTACCGGTTGGCGGTTTCGGCGGCGCTCGGCTCGATCATGCTGAGCAACGCCATTCCGACGATCCTGCTGGGGACGATCGGCAGTCTGGTCGCGGGCTATCTGTTTGGCCGCATCTCGCTCTTGACGCTCACCCGTATCGAGGACGCGGCGAGCAGCACGGTGGTGCAATTCGCCGGAACTTTCGGGGTCTGGATCCTGGCTGACAGGCTGGGCCTGTCCGCCATCATCACCATCGTCGTCTACGCCATGACGATTGCGCGCACAGCGCCGCGCCGCATGTCGGCGAGACGCCGCGTCAGCACCTATTCGGTCTGGGAGTCGGCGGTGTTCGTGCTCAACGTGCTGGCCTTCGTGCTGATGGGCCTGCAGGCGCGCTCGATCGTCGGCCGACTCTCCGGCGAAGGGCAGGGCGATGCCTTTCTCTTCGCCGCGACGGTGCTGGCCGTCGTCATCGTCGCCCGCCTTGTCTGGGTGGCAAGTTACATTGCCATCATACGATGGTTCGCCCGCTTCGGCGGTGAAGACAGAAAGCGAGATCTGCCGACATTTGGCGGCGGTGTGCTCGTCGGCTGGTGCGGCATGCGGGGGCTGGTGACGCTGGTGGTGGCCATTGCACTGCCGGCCAATTTTCCCGGCCGTGATCCGATCGTGCTTGCCGCCTTCGCAGTGGTTCTGGGCACGCTGGTGCTGCAAGGCATGACGCTGAAGCCCTTGCTGCGGATGCTCGACTTCGAACGGGATACGACAATAGATCGCGAAGTGGCTCAGGCACGCGTCGCGATCATGCAGGCCGCACTCGACGTGTTGAGCCGAAAGACGTCGGCTGCGGCGGCTGTCGTGCGCGAGCAGTACGAGGCCGAGCGCCTGGTGGCGGAAAACCCGGAGGACGCACAGGCGGCAACCGAATACGACCGGCTGCGCCTCTATGCCATCAATCGCCAGCGCGACACGCTCGAGGAATTGCGCAGCAACGGCACGATCGGCGATGAAGCCTATCATCGGCTGGAGGAAGAGATCGACTGGTCGGAACTGGCGGCGTCGCCGGCTGGCCGGTTCCAGCCCCTGACGACCGACGGCTAGTCCGACTAGGCAGCTGGGGGCCGGCAGGGAAGCTTCTGGCCCAAGTTGCTGCCATCTCGCTGCACATTGCAACCAATTCGCCGAACCGCTACTGCCAACATCGAAATTGAGCCGGGTAAGCAATGAAGCTGGTCAGCTACAACATCCAGTACGGGTTTGGCAGCGACGGCCGCTACGATCTTTCGCGCGCGGCGCGGATCGTTGCCGGCGCCGACATCATTGCGCTGCAGGAGGTGGAGCGGCATTGGCAGCGCAGCAGTTTCGACGACCAGCCCGAACTGCTTTCACGCCTGCTGCCGGATTATCATTGGGTCTATGGACCGGCCTTCGACATGGACGCCAGCGAGCGGCGCGACGGACGTCTGATCAATCGGCGCCGGCAGTTCGGCACCATGGTGCTCTCGAAGCTGCCGATCGCCTGGTCGCGGCTTCACGGGCTGCCGATGCGGCGTACGCTGCGGCCGCTCAACACCCGCAACGCGGCCCTGGAATGCATGATCCGCACACCGGCCGGGCCCCTGCGGGTGCTGTCGCTGCACCTCGCCCATATCGCGGCGGAGGAGCGGCTGGAGCAGATCGACTACCTGCTCGCCGAGCACCGCCGGGCGCCTTCCGAGGGTGGCCCGTGGAGCGGCGCCGACGACGAGCCGTCGCGCAACTGGACCAGCGGCGAGGCCGAGCCGGAAAATCCGCTGGCGGCGATCTGGATGGGCGATTTCAACATGGAGCCGGGCAGCGCGGAATACCGCCGCATCGTCGGCAGCACCCCCTATCATCGCGGTGCCGCCTATCTGGACAGCTTCGTTGACGCTGCCGCTGTCGCCAGCGAGCCGGTTCCGGATTTCCACACCCATGTGAAGACCATCGACGGCAAACTGACAAACCGCCGGCTCGACCATTGCTTTGTCAGCGGCATGTTCGCGGGCCGCGTGCGCTCGGTTGGCGCCGACATTGGCGAGGTCGCGTCTGATCATTTCCCGCTGCGGATCGACATCGATCTGGAGACGCCGGGCATCGCCACATGAGCCGTGCATGACCCTGTTCGTCTTCTTCGCGGTGCTCGCCGCCGCCGCCATGCACGCGATCTGGAACGCGCTGGTCAAGGTCCATCTCGACCGTTTCCTGTCGATCACGCTGATGACGCTGGGCATGGGCGTCGCGGGCCTGGTGGTATTGCCCTTCGTCGAGGTGCCGAAGGCAGAAGTATGGCCCTACATCGTCGCCTCGGTCTTCTTTCACATGGGCTACCGAACCTTCCTGATCGGCGCCTACCAGGCCGGCGATTTCGCCCAGACCTATCCGCTGGCGCGCGGCACGGCACCGTTGCTGGCAGCTCTCGGCGGCATGTTCGTCGTTGCCGAAGTGCCGGCTCCGCTTGCCATTCTGGGCATCTTCCTGTTGTCGGCCGGGACGCTGGTGATGTCGTTTCGCGGCGGCGCGCATCTGGAGAAGCTGAACCTGCGCGCGGTCGGCTTTGCGCTGGGCACGTCGATTTTCATCGCCAGCTACACGCTGTCCGACGGCAGCGGCGCGCGGCTGGCGGCGACCGCGCAGAGCTATGCCGCCTGGCTGTTCATCTGCGATGCTTTTGGCGCCCTGGCGCTGTGCCTGATCTTCCGCGGACCCAAGGCGCTTCCGGTTCTGGCGCGCGACTGGAAGACGGGGCTGTTCACGGGCGTGCTCAGCGGTGCTGCCTACTGGATCGTGATGTGGGCGATGACCAAGGCGCCGATCGCCTCGGTGGCCTCGCTGCGCGAGACCTCGATCCTGTTTGCCATGATGATCTCGGTCTTCGCCCTCGGCGAGAAGATGACGGGCTGGCGCGGCGCGGCCGCGCTCAGCATCGTCGCCGGTGTGGTGGCGCTCAGACTCGGCTGACCTCGTGGTCCAGCACCGTCATGACCTGGCCGCGCCGTTCGGGACTGAAGCGGATGACGACGATGATGCAGATGGCGACCACGCCGGCAAACAGCGCCAGTGCGTAGCCATAGCTGCCTCCGGGCGCTTCGGCGATGCCGGCCTGATACGGGCCGCCATAGGACGCCGCCAGATTGCCGGCCTGGTAGATGAAACCGGGCAAGGTCGCGCGCACCGCGCCGGGCGACAGTTCGTTCAAATGCACCGGGATGACGCCCCAGGCGCCCTGGACGGCGACCTGCATGACGAAGGCGCCGACGGCGAGCATGAACGGCGTCGAGCCGTAGGCCCATAGCGGAATCGACGGCAGGGCGATCAGGCACGCGAGCGTGATGGCGTTGACGCGGCCGATCTTCTCGGACAGCGCGCCGAACGCCAGGCCGCCGACGATGGCGCCGATGTTGGCGACGATGGTGATCCAGCTCACCGTATGCGGATCGAAGCCGTGCTGCTTCTTCAGGAAGGTCGGATAGAGATCCTGCGTGCCATGGCTGAAGAAATTGAAGAACATCATCAGCACGACGGCATAGAGCGCGATGCCCCAGTGCTTGCGCAGCGTTTCCAGCATGCCGGGCCTTGCCGTCCTCTGCGCCTCGACGAAGGCCGGCGATTCCGGCACATGCGAGCGGATGAAGAGCACGATCAGTGCCGGGATGAAGGAGAGCAGGAACATGGCGCGCCAGCCGATCGTGTAGCCGCCGATCGTCTGCTGATAGAGCAAGCCATAGACCACGGCCGCCAGCAGGTAGCCGGCCGGATAGCCGCATTGCAGGATGCCCGAGACGAAGCCGCGTGCACTCGGCGGGACGGATTCCATGGCGAGCGAACTACCGAGCCCCCATTCGCCGCCCATGGCGATGCCGAACAGCGCACGCAGAGCCAGGAAGATGCCGAGACTGGGCGAGAAGGCGGCGAGCGCGCCGATCACCGAGTAGCTGACGATGTTGAGCATGAGGATGGGCTTGCGCCCGTATTTGTCGGCGAGCATGCCAAAGAAGAACGCGCCGATGAAGCGCGTGGCCAAGGTCAGGAACAGTGCCTTTGAGACCGCCGGGACGTCCGTCTGGAATTCACTTGCAATATCGGTGAGCAGGAATGTCAGCAGGAAGAAATCAAAAGCGTCCAGCGTCCACCCCAGGAATGAGGCCAGGACGGTTTTCTTCTGCTCGGCAGTGAGGTTCAAGGCGTCCTCCTTTGTATCCCCCAAAGGAACGATATGTCGCCCGATTGGCAAAAGAGAACAGCATTCAGCCGGCCTTCGAAAGGCTAAGCGGTCACTTTTTCGTAAGCTCGAGGTCGAAGACCATCAATCCGTCGGTGCCGCCTTCGAGTGCGGCGACCAGCCGGGCCCCGGCCCGCTGATGCGCTTCATGCACCAGATAGGCGTCGCGCGCCGCGGCATCGCGGAAATCGATGGTGAAGCCATGGCTGAAGCCGCGCGCAAACGGCTCCGGGCTGACATTGGCACTGAAATGGACGGTGTCCATGCCGTCGATCACCTGGCGCAACGCCTCGAGGTCGGCATGGATCGCCTTGTGTTCACCGACACCGACATCATTGCGGAATTTGACGAAGACACAGTGCCTGATCATCTTTTGCTCCTAAGCAGCCCGGTTGCCGGAAAACACAGCTGGCGGCAAGGGCTCGCGGCCGAGTATCAGGTCGGCACCCTTTTCGCCGACCATGATGGTCGGCGCGTTGGTGTTGGAGGAGGGCACCCGCGGCATCACCGACGCATCGCAGACACGCAATCCCTCGATGCCGCGCAGCCGCAGGTCAGGCGTCACCACCGCCATCTCATCATGGCCCATGCGACAGGTGCCGACCGGGTGATGATCGGTCTTGGAGCTGCGGCAGGCGTAGTCGAAGAGCTCGTCGTCGTTGGTGAGCGAAGGGCCGGGCAGCACCTCGCGCAGCACGTAAGGGGCAAGCGCCTTCTGCCGCATGATCTCGCGCGCGAGCCTCAAGCCCTTGATCGACATGGCGCGGTCATAGGGATCGGACCAGTAGTTCGGATCGATCAGCGGATGGTCGCCCGGGTCGGCGCTCTTCAGGCGGACCGTGCCGCGCGAGCGCGGCCGCAGGAAGGCCGAGTTCAAGGTGACGCCGGGATTGTTCAGCTTCTCGACGCCGGCCTCGATGCCTGAGCCCAGGCCGAGATGGAACTGGATGTCGGGCGAGGCGGCCGTGGGGTCGGCGTACCAGAAGCCGCCGGTCTCGAACAGGCTCGAGGCAACCGGCCCCTTTTTCAAAAGCAGATATTGCAGGCCGGCCCAGGCGGTGCGGTGCAGCTTGGCGTAATTGTCATAGGTGTGGTCGCCGGTGCACTCGGCGATGACGAACAAATCGAGATGGTCCTGCATGTTGGAGCCGACGCCGGGCAGGTCGTGCACCGGCGTGATGCCGACCGATTTCAGATGGTCCGCTGGGCCGATGCCCGATTGCAACAGCAGCTTCGGCGACCCGATGGCGCCGGACGAGACGATCACCTCGCGCTCGGCGTGCAAGATTTTCTTCTCGCCGCCTGGCCTGTCGACGATCTCGACGCCGATGGCGCGACTGTTCTCGACGACGATGCGGGTCACCAGCACATCAGTCCTGACGGTCAGGTTCTTGCGGGCGCGGATCGGCTTGAGATAGGCCACCGAAGCGGAGGAACGCCGGGCATCCTTCTGGGTGAGCTGATAATAGCCGACGCCTTCTTGGGCAGCGCCATTGAAGTCCGGGTTGAAGGGAATGCCCATCTCCTGGCCGGCGCGGAAATAGGCCTCGCAGATCGGCAGCGGCGAAATCGGGTTCGACACGCCGAGCGGGCCTTGGTCGCCGTGGAAGTCGTTTGCAAAACGCTGGTTGTTCTCGGCGCGCTTGAAGTAGGGCAGCACGTCGCGATAACCCCAGCCGGCGAGGCCCTCCTCCTTCTCCCAGGCGTCGTAGTCGCGGGCGTTGCCGCGTGTGTAGATCTGGGCGTTGATCGAGGAGCCACCGCCGATCACCTTGGCCTGCGTGTACCAGAAGACACGGTCCTTCATATGCTTTTGCGGCACGGTCGACCAGCCCCAGGACGCGATGCCCTTGGTCATCTTGGCGAAGCCTGCCGGCATATGGATATAGGGATGCCAGTCCTTGCCGCCGGCCTCCAGCAGCAGCACGGAATTTCCCGGATCCTCGCTCAACCTGTTGGCCAGAACGCAGCCGGCCGGGCCGGCGCCCACGATGATGTAGTCGGTCATGACACTGTCCACTTACAGCCGCGGCACAGAGAGCGCGCCGTCGACATTGATGATCGAGCCGGTCGAAAAGCCGAGCTTGCCGGCGGCGAGCGCCGCCACCACCGCGCCGATGTCGGATGCTTCGCCCCAGCGTTTTGCCGGCACCAGACCGCTGTCGATCAAGGCGTCGTATTTGGCGGTCACGCCGGCGGTCATGTCGGTGCGGATGATGCCCGGCCGCAGCTCGAACACGCCGATGCTTTCCGGAGCGAGCCTGAGCGCAAGGTTCTTCACCCACATCGAAAGCCCGGCCTTCGAGATGCAGTAGTCCGACCGTTCGGGTGAGGCCATTTCGGCGCTGACCGAGGTGATGGTGATGATCGACCGGGAGTGTTCGCCCGGCGTGGCCAGCATCGCCTTGGCGACGGCTTGGCTGAGAAACACAGTGCCGCGCAGGTTGATGCCGAGCGTGCGGTCGAAATTCTCCGGTTTCAGCTCCAGCAAATCGCCGCGCACGACGGCGCCGACGCCGGCATTGTTGACGAGGCAGTCGATGCGGCCGAAGGCACGTAGCGCGGCATCGACAAGTGCTGTGTGGGTGTCGAGATCTGCGATGTCGCATTGGGTGTAGGCGAATTTCGCGCCGCGTGCGGCGATGTTCTCGGCCAGTCCGTCTGCGGCTTCCTCGGCAAGGTCGGCGACCAGAATGTCAAAGCCAGCATCGGCCAGCGCCTGGGCACAGGCAAGGCCGATGCCGCGCGCGCCGCCGGTGATGATCGCGGCCGGGCGGGTCATTGGAGGCTAGCCTTGCGGATGTGGTCGGCGACACGCAGCGCCTGTGCGGCAATCGACAGTGCCGGATTGACCGCCGCCGAGTTCGGCAAAAAACTGCCGTCGACGACGAACAGGTTATGGTGGTCGAAGGACCGGCAGAACGGATCGAGCGGTGCGGTCGCGGGGTCGTCGCCCATCTTGACCGTGCCGCACTGATGCGAGGGGGTGCGCTTGTCGAAGGGGCGCGACAGCACGATGGGGTAACCGCAGGCGCGGAAGTTTTCGCGCATCACCTTGGTCAGACCGTCGAGGGACAGCATATTGGAGCGCCGCCACTGCATGACGATGTCCTTGCCGTCGACCATGATGCGGCTTTCCGGATCGGGCAGGTCCTCGCACATCAGGTACCAGTCGACGGCGTGGCCGGCCATGAAGTCGAGCGCGAATTTCGGCATCGACTTCACGTTGGCCTTCAGCATATTGCCGTCGATCTTGCCGAGCAGTTGGACATTGCCCAGAGGTTTGCCGCCCTTGCCGTCGGACAGGTAGTAATCGTTCAGCATCAGCGTCTTCTGGTAGACGGCATCGTTGCGGCGGCGCGGATCGATCGCCAGCATGGCGCTCGAATTGTGGTTCATGAAATTGCGGCCGACCTGGTCGGAACGGTTGGCGAGGCCTTTGCCATCGGAAGACGGCGAGCGCAGCAGGATAACGGCGGAATTGACCGCGCCAGCGGACAGGATCACCAGCTTTGGCGCGACCTTTTTCAGCTCACCATTTTGCCGATAGTGAATGGCAGCAATGGTTTTGCCGTCGGCCGAGGTCTCCAGGTACTCGACATAACAGCCGGTCTCAAGCTTGATATTGGTGTCCTTCAGCGCCGCCGTCAGCGGTCCGGTCTGCGCGTCGACCTTGCCCTGGCCGGTGTTCGGAAAGGCGTCCCAGCCGGTGTTGCCTTCCTTCAACCAGGTGTCGATGTCGACGCCGAGCGGCAGCGAGGCCGGATGCAGGCCGAGCCCCTTGAGCTCGGCGCGGGCGCGGGCGATCGGCGCCTCGTCGGGCACCGGCTCATAGGCATAGGGGACCGAGTGGAACGGCTCGGTCGGATCTTCGCCCAGTGCGCCGCGCACGCGAAACAGCTGCTCGGCCTTGGAATACCAGGGCTCGAACTCGTCATAGGAAAACGGCCAGGCCGGCGAGACGCCGCCGAAATGTTCCATGGCCGAGAAATCTTCTTTGCGATAGCGGATCAGCACCGCGCCGTAGAATTTCGAATTGCCGCCGACATAGTAGTAATTACCGGGGTTGAAGGCCGCTCCACCCGCCTCGCGCCACATCTCCTTCGGCCGGTAGTGGCCGTCGACGAAGATGGAACGCGTATCGCGCGCATGCGGCGTTGCCGGCAAGGGCTCGCCGCGCTCCAGCATCAGGATCGAGGCGCCGCTGCCTGCCAGGCCGGAAGCGATTGTCGAGCCGCCAATGCCGGAGCCGATGATGACGATATCGGGATTTGTCATTTCGCTCAGAGGATGCGGTTTTCGGTCGCCGGATCGAAGAACACCGCCTTGGTCAGATTGAAGGCGAGCGGCGTGCTGGTGCCCGGCTGGATGTTGGCGTCCGCGCGCAGCCGCGCCACCACGCCCTTGCCGCCAAGATTGGTGACGGCGAAAGTGTCGGAGCCGGCCGGCTCGACCACTTCGATGTGCAGGTCGGCGGTGGCGATGTTCGAGGCGTTTCGCTCGGCGCCCTCCGGATCGGTCAGTGCCTCCGGGCGGACGCCGAAGATGATCGGCTTGCCCTGGAAAGCCGACAGGCCCGCCGGGGCATTGGCCATCGGCAAGGTAATGGGCTCGCGCGCCTCGCGCTGCAGCACGACGGACAGTGCATTGCCTGAGGTGGCGATGGTCGCCGGGATCAGGTTCATCGCCGGCGAACCCATGAAGTCGGCGACGAACAGGTTGCTGGGGTTGTTGTAGATCTCGGCCGGCGTGCCGAACTGCTGAACCTCGCCGTCGCGCATGACGGCGATCTTGGTCGCCAGCGTCATCGCCTCGATCTGGTCGTGGGTGACATAGACGATTGTGGTGCCGGTGGTGGCATGCAGGCGCTTGATCTCGATGCGCATGTCGACGCGCAGCTTGGCGTCGAGGTTGGACAAAGGCTCGTCGAACAGGAACAGCTTGGGGTCGCGTACCAGCGCCCGCCCCATGGCGACGCGCTGGCGCTGGCCGCCTGAAAGCTGGCTCGGCTTGCGCTGCAGCAGGTGGCCGATCTGCAAAACCTTGGCCACCTTGTCGATCGCCTTCTGGCGCTCCGCCGCCGGCACGCCGCGCATCTCCATACCGAAGGAGATGTTGCCGGCCACCGTCATGTTCGGGTAGAGCGCATAGCTCTGGAACACCATGGCGATGTCGCGCTTCGAAGGGTGCAGATCGTTGATGGTGCGGCCGTCGACGCGGATCTCGCCCGAGGTGATCGTCTCCAGCCCTGCAATGGTGTTGAGAAGCGTGGACTTGCCGCAGCCGGAGGGGCCGACCAGCACCAGGAAGCCGCCCTTTTCCAGCTCGAGGTCGATCCCTTTGAGTATCTCGACCTGGCCGAAGCGCTTCCTCAGACCATCAATTTCCAGAAAAGCCATCGGATCATCCTTTGACGGCGCCGGCCATCAGACCGCGCACGAAATAGCGGCCGGCGAGCACATAGACGAGAAGGGTTGGGAGTGCGGCGATCATCGCCGCCGCCATGTTGACGTTGTATTCGACGACGCCTGTCGAGGTGTTGACGACATTATTGAGCGCCACCGTCATCGGCATCGAGTCGCCGGTACCGGCATAGGCCGAAGCGAACAGGAAGTCGTTCCAGATGTTGGTGAACTGGTAGATCACGGTGACGACGAAGATCGGCATCGAGTTCGGCAGCATGATGCGGCGGAATATTTGGAAGAAGGACGCCCCATNCACGGTGACGACGAAGATCGGCATCGAGTTCGGCAGCATGATGCGGCGGAATATTTGGAAGAAGGACGCCCCATCAACCTGCGCGGCCTTCACCAATTCCGTCGGGAACGCCTCGTAATAGTTGCGGAAGAACAAGGTGGTGAAGCCGAGGCCGTAGACGACGTGGACGAAGACCAGGTTCACGGTCGGATTGCCGAGGCCGAAGCTGGTCCCGACCGTGTTCTGCAGCGACACGCCGAAGCGGCCGAGGCTGCCGAGAATGGTGGCCATCGGCAACAGCACCGACTGGAACGGGATGAAACAGGCGAACAACATCAGCCCGAACACCAGCGTCGCGCCGCGGAAACGCCATTTGGTCAGCACGTAGCCGTTCAGCGCACCGAGCATCGTCGAGATGATGACGGCCGGAACCACCATCTTGATGGAGTTCCAGAAATAGCCCTTGATGCCGGCGCAGGTGAGGCCGACGCAGGTCTCGCCCCAGGCTTTCAGCCATGGATCGAAGGTCGGCGCCTTGGGCAGCGCCAGCATGTTGCCGTTCTGGATCTCGTCCATGGTCTTGAACGAGGTGACCAGCATGACGAACAGCGGCATCAGGTAGAACAGCGCGAACAGCGCCAGCAACCCGTAGATGACGATGCGGTTGACGAGTTTGGCGTTGACGCCGCCGGAAGCCTGGCGGGCGGGAGTGGTGACAGCGCTCATCGCGGCTTCTCCCGCAGTTCGGAATAGAGATAGGGCACGATGATGGCGACGATGGTCATCAGCATGATCACCGCACTTGCCGAGCCGACAGCCATCTCGTTGCGCTTGAAGGTGTACTCGTACATGAAGTTGGACGGCAGCCAGGCCGAGCCGCCGGGTCCGCCGGAGGTCAGCGCCACGACAAGGTCATAGGACTTGATGGCAAGGTGGGCGAGCACGATGAAGGCCGACAGGAAGATCGGCCGCAGCAGCGGAATGACGATGCGGCGATAGAGCTGGAAGGTGGTGGCGCCATCGATCTGCGCCGCCTTCATGATCTCGCCGTCGATGCCGCGCAAGCCGGCCAGGAACATCGCCATGATGAAGCCGGAAGCCTGCCAGACGCCGGCAATGACCACGGTGTAGATGACGAAATCCTTGTTCTTAATCCAGTCGAAATGGAAGCTCGTCCAGCCCCACTGGTGCAACGTCTGCTCGAGGCCAAGACCCGGATCGAGGAACCATTTCCAGGCGACGCCGGTGACGATGAAGGAGAGCGCCATGGGATAGAGGTAGATGGGGCGCAGCACGCCTTCGCCGCGGATCTTCTGGTCGAGCAGGATGGCCAGGAACAGGCCGAGCGCCAGGCAGATCAGGATATAGAGAAAGCCGAAAATGCCCATATTGGTGATCGACGTGTACCAGCTCGAAGGCGGGTCGGTGTCGAAGGTCCAGCCCCACAGCCGCTGATAGGCGCGCGAGCCGGTGATGACATAGGACGGGAAGGTCTTGGAGTTGGTGAGGGACAGATAGATCGTCCACAGGATGAAGCCGTATACGAAGACGATGGTGATGGCGAAGCTCGGCGCCAGCACGATCTTCGGCAACGCGTCCTGCAGGCGCGAGCGCACCGAGGCGCGTGGCCTGGCGTGCTCCGGCGTCAGCTTGATCTGGCTTGTCGCTACCGTGCTCATGAGCTCCTCCCGTTTTGGGTCGTCCGTGCTCTGCCGTCAGGCGGCAAGGCGGCCCGTGCATACGGGTCTTCGGTCGGCATGCTATCGAGCCGTCCAATGGTTGATATAAAACCTTCCCCGCCGAAGCGGGGAAGGTTTTATCGGGCGTTGCGCTTACTTGGCGTCGTCGATCGCCTTGACCAGCTCGGTCACGGCTTCGTCGGAGGTCTTGATCTGACCATGGACGAACTTCGACACGACGTCCTTGTAGGCATTGGCGACCGCCGGCGGCGCGCCGTAGCCCTGGGCCAGCGAACCGAACAGCGTGCCGCCTTCGTTGGCGGCCTTCAGGTCGGCGATGCCCTTCTTGCCGCAAGCGTCGAAGTCGGTGTCCGGAACGTCGGTACGCGCCGGAACCGAACCCTTGACGACGTTGAAGGCCGACTGGAAGCTCTTCGACAGGGTGGCGGTGGCCAGTGCGACCTGGGCGGCCTTGCGGTCGTCCGGAACGTTGAACATGCCGAACATGTCGGAGTTGTAGACCACTGAGCCTTCCGTGCCCGGGAAGCGATAGCACAGGAAGTCGGTGCCCGGTGTTTTCTTGGCGGCATTGAACTCGCCCTTGGCCCAGTCGCCCATGACCTGCACCAGGGCATCGCCCTTGATGACCATGGCGGTGGCAAGGTTCCAGTCGCGGCCCGAGAAGTTCGGGTCGACATAGGTGACGAGCTTGGCGAGGTTGTCGAAAGACTTCTTCATCGTGTCGGACTTGAGCGACGCGTCGTCGAGGTCGTTGAAGGCCTTCTTGTAGAACTCAGGTCCGCCGGTCGACAGCACGACCGAGTCGAACATGGTGGCTTCCTGCCAGTTCTGGCCGCCGAGAGCGAGCGGGATCACGCCTGCCGCCTTGGCCTTGTCGAGCAGCGCAACGAAGTCGTCGAAAGTCTTCGGCTCGGTGCCGCCGATCTTGTCCATGACGGCCTTGTTGATCCACAGCCAGTTGACCGAGTGGACGTTGACCGGAGCCGCGACCCACTTGCCGTCATAGACCGAGAATTTCTGCAGAGCCGCCGGAACTGACTTGTCCCAGCCTTCCTTCTTCGCCGTCTCGGTCAGGTCGCCCATGACGCCGGCGGCGGCATAGTCGAGCACGGTGTAGCCGAGCATCTGCGAGGCGGTCGGATAGTTGCCTGCCGCGACCATCGCCTTCAGCGCGGTCATGGCAGCGTCGCCGCCGCCACCGGCCACCGGCACGTCCTTCCAGGCATAACCTTCCTTGGCCAGATCGCCCTTGAGGACGTTGAGGGCAGCTGCTTCGCCGCCCGACGTCCACCAATGCAGCATCTGAACTTCCTTGACGTCCTCGGCATGGGCCGCAAAAGCGAGCCCCGATGCGAGAGCCGTTCCGATAAGCAGTTTGCGCAACATGTACTTCCTCCCTTGTTGCATTACACGACCGGTGGAAGCCCACCGGGTTCTTCCCAACTCAGCCGACCCACCATCCGGTGCGCTGGCCGCGATGAAACTGGATTGTCTTTTCCTCGGTATAATCCTCGACGGCGCGCTTGCCGAGTTCGCGTCCGAGACCGGACTGCTTGTAGCCCCCGAAAGGCAGCTCGGGATAACCTTCCATGAATGTGTTCACCCAAACCGTCCCCGAACGCACCCCACGCGCTACCGACATGCATGTGTCGATGCTGGCGCTCCACACGCCCGCCGACAAACCATAGGGCGTGTTGTTGGCGATGTGCAACGCCTTTTCAATCGATTCAAAAGTCAGCACGGAGAGCACCGGGCCGAACACTTCCTCGCGCGCGATGGCCATGTCCTCGGTGACGCCGCGGATGATCGTCGGGTCGAGATATTGGCCGGCATTGGAGGCCAATTGCTTGCCGCCGCTGTAGATGCTGCTGCCGTCGCTTGCCGCTGCCGTAACGTAACCGGTCACCTTGGCCAGGTGGTCCGACGAGATCATCGCACCGACCTTGGTTCGGTCGTCGAGCGGATCGCCGACTGTCACCTTGGCCGTAAGTGCCTTCACGGCGGCAAGAAAATCGTCGGCGATCGCCTCGTGTACGATCAGCCGGCTGCCGGCATTGCAGCATTCGCCGGCATTGAAGAAGCCGCCGAACACCGCCGCGTCGGCCGCGGCTTCGAGGTCGGCATCGGGGAAGACGATCTGGCCGTTCTTGCCGCCGAGCTCCATCGAGACCTTCTTCAGCGACTGCGCGGCGGAAGCCATGGTCATCTTGCCGACGCGGGTGGAGCCGGTGAAGGACACCATCTCGACCAAGGGGTGGCTGACCATCGGTGCGCCGACATCGCTGCCCAGGCCGGCCAGGATGTTGACGACGCCGGCAGGCAGGCCGGCCTCGATCAGGATGTCGCCGAGCACGAAGGTCGAGGCCGAGGTCATTTCGCTCGGCTTGACCACCGCCGTGCAGCCGGCGGCGAGCGCGAAGGGCAGTTTCTGGCTGACGATCAGGAACGGGAAATTCCACGGCGTGATGATCGAGACGACGCCGATCGGTTCGCGCAGCACCACGCCCAGCATCGCGTCGCCGAGATTGGCGTAGCTCTCGCCGTGCAGCGTGCGGGCCAGCGAAGCGGCATAGCGCCAGATGTCGACGGCACCGCCGATCTCGCCGCGGGCCTGGGCGATCGGCTTGCCGGATTCCAGCGCATCGAGACGGGCAATGTCTTCAAGCCGGGCCTCGATCAGGTCGGCCGCCTTGTGCAGGAGCGCGGCGCGTTCGGCCGCCTTCATGCGCGGCCAGGGACCAGTCTCGAACGCCCTGTGCGCGGCTTGCATCGCCGCTTCCACCTCGGCCTCACCGGCCTGCGCGTAACGCGAAACCGTGAAGCCATGGCCGGGGCTGTTGCGCTCCAGCGTCCTGCCGTCGCGGGCATCGACATGTTTGCCGTCGATCAGCAGCCGATAGGTCTTCGGCGCTGCGGAAGCCTCGGCGGGCATGGCGATGTTGAGAGACGCGTTCATCTTGGTCGTGAATCCTCAGGATCTCGAAAATGCCGGCTTCTGCCTGGCCTTGAAGGCGCCGACGCCGGCTTTGAGGTCGCCGGTCAGCGCAATGAAGCCGCTGGCCAGCGCTTCGGTCGCGGCGGCACTTTCCTCGCCTTCGGCAATCGCGATCATCAGCTTGGCCGCTTCCGTCGCCAGCGGGCCGCGCTCGGCGATCTTCTCGGCCCAGGCCTTGGCCTCGGCGAGTGCCTTGCCGGTTTCGACCACCCGATCGACGACGCCCAGGGCCAGCGCTTCAGGAGCAAGGAGAACCTCGCCGCCCAGCGCCATGCGACGCACCGTCTGCGCGCCGAAACGGCGCACGGCGCGCTGCGTGCCGGACCAGCCGGGAACGACGCCGATGGAGGTTTCGGGGAAGCCCAATTTCACCTGTGTTTCCGCGACCCGGAAATCGCAGGCCGCCGCCAGTTCCAGCCCGCCGCCCAGCGCGTGGCCCGACAGCACGGCGATGGTCGGTTGCCGCAGCCGCGCCAGCCGGTCGAAGACGCGGTGACCGTAGCGCACCCATTGCACCTGGAATTCGGCGGCACTCATGGCGGCCCAGGCTTCGACATCGCCGCCGGCACAGAAGCCCTTGCCTGCACCGCGGATGAGCACGACACGCACGCTGTCGGCCGCCTCCGCTTCGTCAAGCGCTGTTTCGAGCGCGCGAAGCATCGGAATATCCAGCGCGTTGAATTTCTCCGGCCGGCGCAAGGTGACGATGCCGATGGCGCCATCCTGCTCGAAGGTGACGAGGCGTTCAGCCATGTGCGCCTCCGAGCGAGGCGCCGCCATTGAGCGACAGGCCGATCGGCTGGTCGTGGTAGAGTGCTGACGGCGTTACCTTCAGGTCGTTGGCGACACCGAGTGCGATCTCGGACTGCCCCAGCACATCGCGCTCCAGATCGATGCCCGGCGCCAGTTCCGTCACCATCAGCCCGTCAGGCGTCAGCTTCATCACGCAGCGCTCGGTGACATAGGTGATGTCCTGGCCTTGCGTGACCGCGCGCTTGCCGGAGAAGGAGATGTGCTCGACCTCACCGACGATTTTCTTGACCTTGCCCTCCTGGTCGATGCGGATGCCGCCATCGGCCAATGACAGTTTTGCGCCGGCATTGAAGAAGCCCGAGAAAACAATCTTCTTCGCCCGCGCTGTGATGTCGACGAAACCGCCGGCGCCGGCGGTGACATGCGGCCGCGCCGACAGCTTCGACACGTTGACCGAGCCGTGGCGGTCGATCTGCAGGAAGGAGAGCAGCGAAGCATCGAAGCCGCCGGCCTGGAAATAGATGAACTGGTGCGGCGAGGGCATGAAGGCGTCGGCGTTCGACGAGCAGCCGAACTTGAAGTCGAGCAGCGGCACGCCGCCGACCGCGCCCTGCTCGATCACCCAGGTGACCTTGCCATGCTGGCCTTCTTCCAGAAGGATGCGCGGAACATTGGCGGAGATGCCGAAACCGATGTTGACGGCCATGCCGTCGCGCAGCTCCATGGCGACGCGGCGGGCGATCACCTTCTGGACGTTCATCTCGGCGTTGCGGAAGGTCGACAATGGCCGGAAGATCTCGCCTGATATGGCCGGGTCGTAAGGCGTCAGCGTCGTCTGCAACTGGTCGGGCGCGACGACGATGTGGTCGACCAGCACGCCTGGCACGCGCACGTCATGCGGCTTCAGCGTACCGTTTTCGACGACGCGCTTGACCTGCGCGATAACGACGCCGCCATTGTTGCGGGCGGCGAGCGCCTGTTCGAGGCCGCCGAGATAGGCGCCTTCATGTTCATAGGTGAGGTTGCCGCGCTCATCCGCCGTGGTGGCGCGGATGATCGAGACGTGGGGCACGATCGAGCGGAAATACAGCCATTCCTCGCCGTCGAACTGCTGCACCGAGACGATCGGTTCGCTGGCCGCCGCGTTCATGGCGCAGCCCTGGTGGCGCGGGTCGGCGAAGGTGTCGAGCCCGACCTTGGTCAGCACGCCCGGCCGCTTGGCGGCGGCTTCGCGATGCATGTCGAACAGGATGCCGGACGGCACGTTGTAGGCGGCCACCGAATTGTCGCCGATCATCTTCCAGATCCGCGGCGGTTCGGAAGAGGAGGGACCGGACGGATAGGAACCGCACAAGGTGCGCTTCAAAAGGCCAGGCTTTGCCAGATGGTCGATGCCCTTGATGCCATACATGTCTCCCGCGGCGATTGGATGCAGCGTGGTTATGTTCTTCGGGTGGCCTTCCGCGTCGAAGCGTTCGCCGATGGCGGCCAACACCGCGTCCGGGCAGCCGAGGCCGCTCGACGAGGAGACGGACACGGTCATGCCATCCTTGATCAGACCGGCTGCCTGCGCCGCTGAAACGACCTTGCTCACTTCATGCTCCCGAGTTTCGGGTCGATCTCGATGGCCTTGCCGGAGCTGGCCGATTGCAATGCCGCCTCGGCCGAGGCGAGGGACCAGATGCCGTCCTCGCCGGTGGCGGCAGGCTGGCCGTCGCCGTGGATCGCGGCATGGAACCGCCGCACGGACCTGACGTAGAGATCCTCGTGGTCGAAGCTCAACTCCTCCTCGCCGCTTGCCGTGCGCAGCATGACCGCGCCGACGGGCTTCTGCGTCATCACATTGCTGGCGATCAGCGAACCTTCCGAGCCATGCACCTCGAAGCCGGTGCCGGCATAGCTGGTGGTAAAGCCTTCATGCGACTGCGCGATGAGGCCGGACTTGAAACGCCAGATGCACATGGCGCCGTCCTCCAGTCCGCTGCCGGCCATGCCGGCGGATTGTGTGAAAGCCGAAACCTCGACCGGATCGTCGCCGAGCACGAAGCGCAGCGTGTCGGCATCATGCACGGTGATGTCGAGCACGACGCCGCCGCCCGCCTCGGGCCTGGCGATGCGCCAACCCTGCAGGTTTTCAGGCAGGTAGACGGCGTGGAAGACACGCGCCGCGATCGGCTTGCCGATGCGGCCGGCAGCGACGGCTTCGCGCATGGCACGATGCGCGCCGGCGTTGCGCAGGTGGTGGTTGGTGCCGAGCACGATGCCAGCCGCCCTGGCGGCGGCAACCATCGTGCGGGCATCGGCACTCGTCAGTGCCAGCGGCTTTTCGCACAGCACGTGCTTGCCTGCCTTGATGGCGGCCAAGGCCTGTTCGAGATGCAGCTCGTTGGTGGTCGAGATGTAGACGGCGTCGATATCTTCTGCGAGGAGCTCGTCAAGCGTCGAGACCGCAAGCGGAATGTTGTTTTCCACGGCATAGGCCTGGCCCCGCTCCGGACTGGAGCTCATCACCGCAGCAATCTTGCCATCGGCCTGCACACGGATGGCGTTGACCATGAATTGCCTGGCGATCGTGCTGGCGCCGATCAGTCCCCATTTGAGGCTCATGCGACGCCTCCCGTTCCCGACGACCTGTTTCTGGCGCGGCGGTCCGGACCGCAGCTTTCCCTGACCACGAGATT
The DNA here is from genome assembly GCF_000502435.1 of Mesorhizobium sp. LNHC232B00. NCBI lineage: Bacteria > Pseudomonadati > Pseudomonadota > Alphaproteobacteria > Hyphomicrobiales > Phyllobacteriaceae > Mesorhizobium > Mesorhizobium sp. LNHC232B00. The sequence goes on along the minus strand of NZ_AYWP01000009.1, from coordinate 192,877 downwards.
GACCGCGCCGATATGGTCTTCGGCGCGCGTGGTGCGCGACTGGATCATCTTGATCATGACATGGGCGGCGCGTTCGCCGAGGCCGGCGCTGTCCACCGCGACGCTGGTCAGCGCAGGCATGTAGTGTTCGGCTTCCGTCACATCGTCAAAGCCGACGACGGCGAAATCCGGTCCCGGCTCAAGTCCACGCTTGCGCAGCGCCAGCATGGCGCCAAAGGCGACGGCGTCGTTGAAGCACAGGGCCGCGCTCGGCGGTTCAGCCATTGCAAGCGCGGTTTCCAGGCAAGCGATGCCGCCCCGACGACTTGTCTCACCTTCGATGACGAGCATGTCACGCGTATCTATCCCGAGCGTCTCGCATGCCTCGCGAAAGCCGCCCAGCCGGTCATGATAGACCACGAGGTCGGACGAGCCGCCGAAGAAGGCCAACCGGCGATGCCCCTTGCCGATGAGGTGAGCGGCGGCGAGATAGGCGCCGCGATGATTGTCGGGAGCGATCACCGGAATGCGGCTCTCGGGCAGCCGGCGCATGGCGAAGGCAATCGGAACACCGGCCATTTCCAGCCGCCGGAATGCTCCCGGGGTCGTGCCGCGCGCCGGCGAAACGATGAGCCCGGCGACGCCCTGTTCCATCAGCGATTTCAGTACTTCTTCCTGGCGGACCGGGTTTTCCGCCGTGTTGGCGATGAAGGGCACGATGCCGGCGGACTGGAAGACGCGCTCCATGCCGACCGCCAGTTCGGCGAAGAACGGATTGGTGAGGTCGTTGATGACCATGCCGATCACGTTGGAGTGGGCTTTGCGCAGATTGGCGGCGCCGCGATTGTAGACATAGCCGACGTCCTCGATCGCCTTGCGCACCTTGACCGCGGTCTCGGGGCGGATCAGCCCGCTGCCCTGGAGGACGAGCGACACCGTCGATTTGGACACGCCTGCCTCGCGGGCGATGTCGAAGATCGTCGCCTTGGCCCGGCTGGCCATCCTGATGTCTCCTCCCAGGTTCCGTCAAATCTATTGGAACGTTCTAATCACTGCTCCAATCGGGAGTCAATCGGGAATTTTTGGATTCCCGAATATCGATAATCTAACGCCATGGGCCCTGTAATTGCGGGCCTATCGTGCTGCGTTGCAGCAATACGACGGAGGAGAACCTCGAATCTTAAAGCTTCTTGATTTATTGGAACGTTCCATTTAATAGGCGCGATTACAGGGAGAGATCGATGGATATAGCCTTGCCTGATGAGGGTGGCCCCAGCAGCCGTTATGCGCTTGTCGGCCAGCCGGTGCGGCCGATGGTCGGCGCGCGGTTTTCGCGCATCGCCTATGCGGCGGCGCATGTCGTTGCCGATCCGCTCGGGATGACCGATCCATGGTCGCGGCCGGTGGTCGACTGGGAGCGGACGATGGCGTTCCGCCATCATCTGTGGCGGCTCGGCTTCCGTATCGCCGAGGCGATGGATACCTCGCAGCGGGGGATGGGTTTCGACTGGGCAAATGCGCGGGAATTGATCCGCCGCTCGATCGCCGAGGCGCGGACCGTCGAAGGCGCCGATCTTGCTTCGGGCGCCGGCACCGATCATCTGGCCCCGGCGGCGGCTCGCACACCAGACGATGTGATCGCCGCCTATGAAGAGCAGTTCGCCTTCATCGAAGGGCAGGGCGGCAAGGTGATCATGATGGCGAGCCGGGCACTGGCGGTTGTCGCAAAGGGCCCCGATGACTATGCGCGCGTCTACGACCGCCTTTTGAGCCAAGCGTCCGGCAAGGTGATCCTGCACTGGCTGGGCGACATGTTCGACCCGGCCCTGAAAGGCTATTGGGGCAGCAGCGATTTCGAGACCTCGCTCGATACGGTGGTCGCCATCATCGAGCGCCATGCCGGCAAGGTCGAAGGCATAAAAATCTCGCTGCTCGATGCCGGCAAGGAGGTCGCGCTGCGCAACCGGCTGCCGCATGGTGTCGTGATGTTCACCGGCGACGACTTCAATTATCCCGAACTGATCGCCGGAGACGGCCATGGTCATTCGCACGCGCTGCTCGGCATTTTCGACGCCATCGCGCCGGTCGCCAATGCCGCCCTGGCGAAACTCGCCGAGGGCGACCGCGCCGGCTATGATGCGCTGATGGCGCCGACGGTGCCGCTGTCGCGAAAGATCTTCGAGGCACCGACCGAATATTACAAGGCCGGCATCGTCTTCATGGCCTGGCTGAACGGCCATCAGGACCATTTCACGATGGTCGGCGGCATGCAGTCGGCGCGTGGCATCCGCCACTATGCCGATATTTTTCGCCTTGCCGACCAGGCAGGCCTGCTGGCCGATCCGGACCTGGCTGTATCCAGGATGAAGAGCCTGTGCGCGGTCTCGGGCATCTGAGCCCAGCGGGATTGATCGGAAGTATCCCCCCGCATGAGGTGATTTGTGATCTCGGCGCCGAGAGCCACTGCGTGGGCCGCCGGACGGGCGTGTACCGTTTTAATACAATCCCCAATTGGTAGACTCGTGCGGCGCACCGGCAGTTAATTCCTCCGTCAGGCCAAAAGGAGGGAAAAAGGCCGCGAGCAGGGAGGAAACGATGTCTGTGCGAAAAGGAGACTATCGAACCAACAAAGCCGACTATGTGATTGCCGCGACGTATGGCCGAATGGACGCGGATGATGACGAGCGCGACGAGCTGCTGGCAAAAGAGAAGTTCCTGCGGCTAAGAGACCGGCGATTCGCCAAATTGGCCGCGAATCCGGCGGAAAGTTCGCCGGGGCCGAAAGCCAGGCCCCGTGGTTACGGCCGCTCATTCTAGCGCATTGAACGCATGGTATGAACGCACGGAAAAGCCCCGCCGACCGGGAGTCAGGCGGGGCTATCTGGACAGGTTCTTGGGGTTCTTCAAATCAAAGTGCTGTCTCATCCCGGCCGACGGCTATTACGAGCGGACGGTATCGCTCGCCGACAAGAAGTGAGATCCTGGGCACTTTTCCAGCCATGCGCCGTTTTAATGACCAGGCCGGGACGATCGGGCCGATCGCGCTCTGGCGGCCTACAAGAACGTCGCCAAAGGCTTTTAGCAAGGCGTCGGCAGATATCAGGCACGACGCGTTCTTTGCCATGTTCCCGCGCTTGTAGCGCAGTACATCCAGGCACAGTTGGCGCACTCCTGATCCTTCTTGGCGACCGCCATTGTTAGCGCCCCAACGGCTGTTTCGAAAGCGAGGCGAGTTCGTCCTCGTCGACCACACCCGCCATGTAGTTTGCGATAATGCGGGATGCGATTGCGTCGCGTGCATCGGCCGACTGGCCATCAAGCCTGAGCCTATCAAAGACCCGCCCGAGAAGAGCTATCTCTGAAGCGTCAAAAATACCTACCTCAGTCGCCTTCCGTCGAATCGGCATGATCTTCCTCCCCGAAATTCCTGCAGTGAAACGTGCCGCAAATCTTCCTTTCCGCGCAAGTGCTTAATGCGGTCGGGCTGACCCATTGTGTTGCCGGCCGCTTCATGACCTTCCGCCGGCCCCAAGTGCTTGGATCCGCTTCCACAGTCGGTCTCGGATGGCGCCGCTCGAATTGATGAAAGCCGAACCGCATGCCTGCCCGTCGACCGATCGGCCATTAGAGCCAATGCCGGCTCGGCCGTTTCGCGCTCGACACCGAGAAGTTCGAATTCGATCGAATACCATTTCGCCTTCAGTCCGTTGGTTGACGGACCCGCTTCGATATTTGCCATCGAGACGCTTCGTGAGGTTGAGCAATGCCCCTACGGCGGGCGCAGTTGTGCCTTCATATTCCGTGGGTCAGTACAATGTAGATAGCCGGGACTAACATCAACCAGCCGCCCATTCCTAGAACTACCCAAAGAGCAGTGCGCTCGGTTCGTCTGACAAGATCGGCAATATTTTCCTCGTCGGTCAAGGAGACGGCGTCCAGCAACCCAGGCTGATCATTGTCATTCGCAGGGTCGTTCGCGTTGCCGCTTTCATTCGATTTCTGGATCAATGTCATTGTCCTTTGCTCACCAGATAATAGAGGACCCGCCAGCTGCCCTAGGCGGCTCGCGGGTCCTATCAGCACAGGAAGGGACGTAGCTGTGCCGATCCACGACATGTCAGCCAAGGGCTATGCCGATCACCAGAAAGGTGACGGCCGTCGCGAAAACCGGTGCGAGCAACCACCGCGCTTGGCCAACACTCTTATCCATCTGCTTTCTCCGATTTGGAGAAGCAACTACGCCGGACGTAGGCCGTTCCGCCCAGTCCCAAGAGGCAAGACCATTGCGTTTTGCGGCCGGACTTTGGTCCTATCCTGTTTCAGACTGAAGCCCGGCAGCGGAACGTTTGGCCGGACGAGGTGTTCGGATGGCTGGCGCGCAGACGGTCGTGCTGTCGCCCGGACCATAAGAGGAGAAAACCATGAGGATGCACCTTACCAGCAGCGCTGCGGCGCTACTGCTTTTAGCCGGCGTCGGCGCAGTTGCGGCACAGGACGTTGTCATCACGCCGGAGCAGGACACCGTCGTGCGCGAATACGTGAAGAAGCAGCCACTTGCTTCCGTGAAGGTTCCCGGTGTGGAACTGAACGTCGGAACGGCTCTGCCGGACACGGTTGAACTTCATGAGGTCCCCAACGTCAAATACCGCTACGTGGTGGTCGACAACCGCACGGTTCTGGTGGACCCAGGCACCCGCAAGATTGTCAAGGTCTACGACTGAACTTCGAACTACCACTCCCGCCGCCACCCCATGGCGGCGGGCAGTGCATGTCGGTCGCCACTCAACCGGACAAGTGAAGATGATGAACCTTGAAGTCGAAACATCGCAAGCCCTCGAGGCGCGCTTGGTTGATCTCCAGGCGAGAGTGCGGGCCGCTCGCATAACCGAGACCGAAATAAGAACCTTCCAAAAGGTCGCAGCGATCATGGATGACGGTCGCGGGCAGATTGCTGGCGACGACCTGATCGCAGCATCGTTCCTTGTCGAACCGAAGACCTTGAATAGGTAGCGCACTAGCGGCGGAGCCCTGTCCTTCAGCAAGCGGGCAACTGTTATCGTTCGCCCCGGCCTTTGCCGAAGGCCAGCGGATACGGGTGAGGCTTGCCGAGTCCAGCGCCGTAGGCGCACGTCCAAGCCGCCAAGAAAAGTCCGCCACTGAGGAAGCAGTGACGGGCCTTTCCAGTGTTCTGCTTGGTGAGGGAACCCAAGCGGCTTCCAAACTCCAATTTCGAAAACAGGTTCCTTGATCGGCCAAAATTGCCGTTGCAGTGGTCCGCTCCTGCATCTGGGTAAAGCCTACCATAGGGAACGATGACGGGCCTTCGTCGGTCCTGCTCGATGGAGGGATACACCGAGCCCCGTTGAACTTTATCGAGGGAATAGGGTTTCCAAACAAAATGAGCCCGCACCGCCGGGTTGGGACGATGCGGGCCGACCAAGAGTGAATTCCCTTGGCCGCAGCGGAGGGGGATGCTGCACTACTGAAACTGAGAACTGGTATATTAGGTTCCACTTAAGGATAAAGAGATCCTTGTCTCATTTGCAACCCAGTCTGTGGGTCCGCACCACGGGCGGCACGGTTTGGATCCGGCCGAAGGTTGCCTTTCTCGGCCAGCGCACATCGCGCTGGTGGCCATGCAACCAGCCTTGCTCGCAGGCATCGATTTGGGAAGCAGCCGGCGCGCTCGGCGTCGGCCAAGACGCTCGATAAGCCACGTCGTCAGGAAGTTATCTAAGTCTTTGAAAGGATGGTGGGCGTGACAGGGATTGAACCTGTGACCCCTGCAATGTCAATGCAGTGCTCTCCCGCTGAGCTACACGCCCATCCGAAGCCGCGCATACACCATTTTTGATCCAGCGCGTCAATAGCAGGAAAAAGGAAAGAAGGCGTCGTCTCGCCGCAGCCGCGATGCCTTGGCCGAAGGCGGCTCAGGCCGCCTGCAGCATCTTCTCGACCTCGTTGACGAGATCGCGCAGGTGGAAGGGCTTCGACAGCACCTTGGCGTCTTTCGGCGCCTTGGAATCCGGGTTCAGCGCAACGGCGGCGAAACCGGTGATGAACATGACCTTAAGGTCGGGATCGATCTCGGTGGCGCGCCGTGCCAGTTCGATGCCGTCCATCTCCGGCATGACGATGTCGGTCAACAGCAGCGAGAACGGTTCCTCGCGCAGCCGCTCATAGGCGCTGGCGCCATTGTCGAAATCGCTGACCTGATAACCGGCGCGCTCCAGCGCCTTGACGAGGAACCGACGCATATCGTCGTCGTCTTCCGCCAGAAGAATGCGTGCCATGATGTCCCGTCCGAATCACCCGCCCGAGACTGCCGTGGGGCAGGCCCGTTAACCATCCTGTATATGAGGAGGTGAGGGTAAACATCAAGTGAACGAGGACGAGGAAGCCCCACATTTGGTAAGCGGTGAGGCCGCCGAAATGCTGGACATGCGGCCAGCAAGGTGGCAGTTTCATATCATGATGCACTGGTGCTTTCGGGTTCGTTCAAATTGAAGACGGCAGCCGAGGATTTTTCGGTCGTTCCACCCTTCGAAATCCGATCGGGCGCCGAACAGCGCGTCCCCTTCCTCTTCAACTCACCACACAGCGGCCGCTACTATCCCGAACGCTTCCTTGCCATGGCAAGGCTCGACCGCAACGCCATCCGCCGCTCGGAGGATTGCTACGTCGATGAGCTGTTCGGGGGCGCGGTGGCGCTCGGCGCGCCGATGCTGGCGGCGAATTTCCCGCGCGCCTATCTCGACGTCAACCGCGAGCCCTGGGAACTCGACCCGCGCATGTTCGCCGAGCCGGTGCCGTCTTTCTGCAACATACGCTCGGCGCGGGTGGCGGGTGGGCTCGGCACGGTGCCCAAGCTGGTCGGCGAAGGGCTCGACATCTATTCCGGCCGCTTGCCGCTCGCCGAAGCGGTCGCCCGCATCGAGGCCGTCTACAAGCCTTATCACGAGACGCTGAAGCGGCTTTTGACGAGAACCCATGCCCGTTTCGGCTTTGCGGTGCTGATCGATTGCCATTCGATGCCGGCGAGCATCCGTGTCGGCGACAACGGCCTGCGGCCGGACTTCATCATCGGCGATCGTTTCGGCATCTCGGCCACCGCTGCCCTGACCGAAACCGCGATCGGCCTGCTCTGCGCCATGGGCTATACCGTCGCCCACAACAAGCCTTATGCCGGCGGCTTCATCACCGAGCACTATGGCCGCCCGGCGCGTCATCTGCATGCACTGCAGATCGAGGTCAATCGCGGGCTCTACATGAACGAGCGGACATTCGAGAAGGCAGCGGGCTTTGACGCGCTGGCGGATGATTTGACGCGGTTTTCGGCCGATCTGATGGCGATGCCCGACCATCATTTCATCGACCTGCCGCTGGCCGCGGAGTGAGATCGCGCACCGGATGGGCAGCTTGGGATTTGCGGCGTAAAAAAAGACCGCATCGTTTTCACGATACGGTCGAAGTCTAGGGAGGAAACGCCCAAGGAGGGCATGGACAGGAGAACCTGTCCGAGATTGAGGGTATTGTGCGCTGCACAAATGTCAAGCGACGTTCAGGCTTTTTTAATTCAGAGTGATGTGAAAATTGCGTTTCGATGACGCTGGCGTGACATTCCGGCAACAATCGCGACAGCGGATAAATCGATAAACAGGCTTGTTTTAGCAGGAAAGTGGCGACAGAGCCCTATTCGGGGCATGCCGTATGCGGGAGAATCAGTTGGACATCAGCATCGATTTCATGCGCCGCATCGCGCAGGCGGCAGCGGCGGAGACCTTGCCGCGCTTCCGTGCCCAAGGGGCTGTCGCCAACAAGGAAAAGGGCAGTTTCGATCCGGTCACCGAGGCAGATCGCGAAACCGAGCGCGCCATCCGGGCGCTGATCTCGGCCGAGTATCCCGACCATGGCATTCTTGGCGAGGAGCATGGCAGCGAAAATATCTCCAGCAGGCATGTCTGGGTGATCGATCCGATCGACGGGACGCGCGCCTTCATCTCCGGCCTGCCGGTATGGGGGACGCTGGTCGGGCTGACGGTCGACGGTGACGCGGTCGCCGGCATGATGGCGCAACCCTTCACCGGCGAGTTGTTCTATGCCAACGCATCGGGCTCGCACTACGAGGGGCCGGGAGGGCCGCGCAAGCTTTCGACCCGCAAGACGACGAAGCTTTCCGAGGCAACCCTGTTCACCACCACGCCGGCGCTGTTCAAGGGCGAGGCGCGCAATCGCTATGACGCCTTCGAGAGGCAGATCCAGCTCGCCCGGTACGGCGCCGATTGCTACGCCTTCGCCATGATCGCCTCGGGAAGCGTCGACATTGTCGCCGATCCCGGATTGAAGCCCTATGATATCGTGGCGCTGATCCCGATCATCGAGAAGGCGGGCGGTGTCGTCACCACCTTCGACGGCGGGCCGGCGGAAAAGGGCGGCGATGTGCTGGCGGCGGCAACGCCTGAGCTCCATGCGGCCGCCATGGCTGCCCTGCGCGGTTGATATGTCGGCGCCTTCTTTGGCGCGATTAAATCAGCGTGATCCGATCGAGCGCTGGAATTCCGCTGGGGTGCGTCCGTAGACCTGTCTGAACGTCGAGCTGAAATGGCTGTGGCTGGAGAAGCCGAGATCCATGCCCAGCGTGGTCAGATTGTCGTAGCGGCCAAGCAGGTCGAGCGCGCGCGCCAGCCGCAGGCGCAGGTGATAGCGATAGAGCGGCATCGCCTCGACCTGCTGGAACACTTGCGTCAGGTAGACCGGCGAGACGCCGACCTCCACGGCAATCTCGGCCAGCGTCCAGCGCCGCGACAGGTCCGAAGACAGGACGAGCTTGGTGCGGTCGACCAGCTTCTGCCGTCCGGGGCTGGCGCCCGCGGCATGCGAGGTGTGTTCGCCGAGCGAGCGCCGCACCAGCGTCAGGGCAAGCGTCTCGGCTTCCAAGGTCTCGGCGACATTGCGGCTGAGGCTATGGCGCAGCAACGCCACCAGGGCCTGCGCGCGCGGGTCGATGCGCCGGCCCTGGCGGTGGAACGCCAGGCGGTCGCCGGTGCGCAGCTGCCCCTTCGGCGCCAGTTCGCGCAATTGGCCTTCCTCGACCACAAGGTCCAGACAGGCATCGCCACCTTCGACGGGATGGCTGACCTGATAGGCCTCAGCCGCGTTGAAGAACAGCAGCTGATTGGCCTCAGCGACGACGTCGTTGCGCCCGACATGGCGCACGAAGACGCCGCGATAGGGAAACACCAGATGCGTGGCCGCGCTGCACTCTTCGTCGCTCCGGTGCCGGCATTCGCCGCTGCAGACGATGTCGCGCACCCTGACGGTGCCGGTGTCCAGGAGCGGCTGTACCGTGAATTGCGACATGGCCGTTGCGTTCATTCCTCGTACCGGAAAATCAATCCGGAATTTACGAAGGCACTCTACGCAATCGGCCGGTCCGATTCTGTCAGGAGACTTCCCGGATGGTGCCTCAATCCCACAAGCGGCGGCTGAATTCGCAATAGGCATCGCCGCGCGACAGGCCGATGTCCTTGAGCTGTTCGTCGGTCATTTCGAGCAAGGCAAGGCGGCTTCGGCGTTTTTCCATCTGGCGACCGAGCCATCGGGCTGCCGCAAGGCATCGGGCGTGCAAGGACTGCAGCATGGTCGTGGTGCGGAGGGTCGTTGCCCGTGCCGGGACATGGCCGGCCAAGCGCTGCGCTATTGAATGATCAGGACGCATGGCTCAGTCCTCACCGGCGCCGGCCGCCGAAGCGCCGGCTTCGTTGAGTGCCTGTGCACATTCCTCGCAGCAGACCTCGACGGTCTTGCCGCCGACCTTGACTTGGATCGGATTGGCGTCCAGCTGGCAATCGCAGGCGGCGCAGGTTTTGTCGGTCATGATCTCATCTCCTCGGCGTTGAATTCGACGCGAGCAGATGAGCATTCCGAGACGGGCGCGGACTGTCAGAATCTTTAGCACTTTTGAGCGCCGCGGGCGCGAGCGCCCCACCTTCCTGACAACGGGGTGTCAGCTATGCCGGCCGATCCGTGAAGGGCTTTGGCGCCAGTCAGGCCGTCGGGTCGTCAGAGCCGGGAACGAAAGCATCGAAGGCGGCGAGGAATTGTTCGCGGTAGAGGTCGGCCTCCTGCAGGATTTCGTGCTTGGCGCCGTCGATCATCAGCATCGAGCCGAGCCTCAGACTTCTGGCGTATGCTTCCACCGCCCTGGTCGAGACGACCTGGTCGGCGCCGGCGGCGATGATCAGCAGGGGAACCTGGATCCTGGCCATGAAGTCGGGATCGCTGATTGCCTCCGAAGCCTTTGCCGCCGCCTGCAGCCAACGGATCGTCGGGCCGCCGAGGGCCAGTTGCGGATACTCTTCGTAGATGCGGGTGTTGCGACGGTAGCGCCGTGGATCCGACGTCACCTTGTTGGCTTCGAAAGGCAGCGTGTCTCTCGGGCGCGGACCCCAGGCGGCATAGAGCCTGCCAAGGCCCAAAGCGCAGAAAAACGAACAGACGCGGCGAACCGTGCTTATCGAGACCGGCAGGTCGGGCAGCGTCAGGAACGGCGCGATCAGCACCATGCGCCGCACGCGGTTGACCATCGACGGCGCCGCAAGCAGCGCGATCACCGCGCCGGCGGAATGAGCCAGGATGTAGTAGGGTCCACGGCAGTCGGGCAGCACGATCTCCTCGAAGAACTGCTCCAGGTCGGCCGTATAATCGCGGAAGGACCTGACATAACCGCGCTGGCGATCGCGGATCAGCCGGTCGGAACCGCCCTGGCCGCGCCAGTCGAGCGTGGCGACGCCAAGGCCCCGGGCGGCAAGATCGCGGATGGTTTCGAAATATTTCTCGATGCACTCGTTGCGGCCTGGCAGCAGCACCACCGTGCCTCTCATCGGGCGCGCGACCGCTCCGAACAGGCCGTAGCGGATCTTCTTGCGGTCGCGCGTGGTGAAGAAGCCGCCGGCGGCGTTCTCCGGCCGCGGATTGCCCTCAGTCTCATGGAAAAGGGAGGTGTCTTGGAGGATGTCCGTCATACGGCGCTTTATGCTCGGCGTCTTCACGTGCCAGCCTGTCGGGACCGGCCTCTCAAGGTGATAGACGTCAATACATCAAAAGCAAAGGAATTCCAGGTGACGGGGGCCGCAGAACAGGGAAGGCCGGAAGCGGCTTTTGAGCGCGCTTCCGGCCTTCTGTCGATCCGGGAGGAAGGGACGTTAACACCCGGTTCGGCCTCGTTGCGGCCCTCTGCAAATCCGGCGCCGCCAATCCTTGATCTTGAGAGCCACTTTAGCGGTAGCTCAATGAACGCGCGCCTAAGCGCCGGTTCATCTGCCGTTCATCAAGGCAGGCCGCCCTGCTTTTTTGCCGTCCGGCCAAATCTTGAAATGCCTTCGAACGCTCCCCAAATGTGGTTTGCGGTCGCCAATGTCGGGGCCGCTGGTCTAGCCGAAACGCCGCTCGCGGGTTTCGCACCGGCCATACGCAAACCATGTTGCTCAACAGGAGAACACCTCATGCGTCACGTTGATTTTTCCCCGCTTTATCGTTCGACCGTCGGCTTCGACCGCCTCTTCACCATGCTCGATTCGCTTGCGCAGCCTGATGGCGCGCAGACCTATCCGCCTTACAACATCGAGCGCACCGGCGAGGATTCTTACCGGATTTCGATGGCGGTTGCCGGCTTCTCGGATGAGGAAATCTCGATCGAAGCCCATCGCAACGTGCTGACCGTGAAGGGTGAGCGCAAGGACGAGGGCACCGGCGAAGGTTCCGAGTTGCTCTATCGTGGTATTGCCTCAAGGGCTTTCGAGCGCCGCTTCCAGCTTGCCGATCACGTTGAAGTCGTCGGCGCCGCGCTGAAGAACGGCCTGCTCTTCGTCGACCTCAAGCGCAACATCCCCGAGGAGCTGAAGCCGCGCAAGATCGCGATCACTTCGGCTCCGGCCAAGGCCAAGCAGATCGAGGCCAAAACCGCCGCCTAACAAGACGGCTGCCTAACGCATAAAGTTAAAGTCTCCTCCCGAGACGGAAGCGGCGCCGAAAGGCGCCGCTTTTTTGCGTTTGCTGGGTGGATGTGAAAAGGGGGCTTTGCCCTGACGCTGCTCGAATGCGGCAGCGGGATACCTCTTTTTGCCCTCGGGAGGGGCCGAGCACGAATTGGTTTAGCTTTCTCTAAATAAGTAATATCTTGTTAAGCAAGATCGAACATATTTTGGCGGGGCTCAATCACGGGCACATGCTTCCAATCCCGCCTCGTCTTCTCCTGGGACCATCGAAAAAGGACCTCGCCGGATGTGGCGGAAAACAGCAGCGTGCCTGGCGATCCTGGCAATTACCGGCGGCGAGGCGCGCGCCACGACAACAACCGCTTCCATGGCCGTGCAGATGACGATCACCGCGTCCTGCACCATCAACAGCGCGTCAACCCTGAACTTCGGCTCGTCCGGCGTCATTGCGGCCAATGTCGACCAGACGTCCACGGTCCAGGTTCAGTGCACGAACACGACTCCATACAATGTTGGCCTGGACGCGGGCACCGGATCGGGCGCGACCGTCGCCGCCCGCAAGATGACCAATGGTGCCGCCACGATTACCTATTCTCTCTATAGCGACAGCGGCAGAACGACCGTCTGGGGCAACACCATCGGGACAAATACGGTTTCGGCGACCGGTTCCGGCGCCGCGCAAAACTTTACCGTCTATGGACGCGTGCCGGCGCAATCAACGCCTGCGCCAGCTGTCTATACAGACACCGTGACCGTCACGGTAACCTACTAAAGTCGGCCTCATTGACGGTCGACGCCATGGGGGTGGCAATGAATTGGGCAAGGCTGGCTTCGGCCCTGGCGGGGGCATTGCTGTTCGGCGCTGTGCAGGTCCGTGCGGAGTCGCTTCAGGTGCAGCCCGCTCTGGTCGATGTCGTCGCGCCGAGCGCGGCGTCGACCATTACGCTGCGCAATGAGGGGACAACGCCGACCAACGTGCAGATTCGTGTTTTTCGCTGGTCGCAGGTCAATGGCGAAGAATCCCTTCAACCCACGGATGATGTGGTTGCCTCGCCTCCTGCCGTCACGCTCCTGCCGGGTACCGACTATGTTGCCCGCATCGTGCGAGTGGTCAAGCGACCGGTTGCGACCGAGGAGGCCTATCGCCTGCTCGTCGACGAGCTTCCAGACGCCAGTCGGGCCAAGACAGGCACGGTGAGGCTGCTGGTTCGCCACTCGATCCCAGTCTTCTTCGGTTCGCAGGCAAGAACGCCACCCAGCTTGGACTGGACGATATCGAGACAGGACGGCCGTTTGATCGTTTCAGCCCACAACAGGGGCGGTACCCGCTTGCGCATCTCCGCACTCTTGCTACGCGACGTCAGCGGGCACAAGATTTCATTCGGCGGGGGTTTGGTCGGCTATGCGCTCGGTCAGTCGACCATGCGGTGGGCGGCACCGGCCAGCGGGCGCAAATTCGCCACCAAGGGATCGGTCTCGATCTCGGGCCAAGGCAATGATGGCCCAATCAATGCCGTGGCGCCGGTTGTCGCCGCGCCGTGAATGCGGCTTGGCTCCTGACATTGTCGATATTGGTTGCCACGCTGATACAGTCCAATCGAGCGGACGGAGCGGCGCAGCAGCTTCAGCTCGAAGTCTTCATCAACGGCGCCGCCACCAACCAGATCGCGGCATTCGAGTCTTTCGACGGCCGGCATCTCGGCGCCGCTCCCGACGAACTGCGCGCTTTGGGACTGGACCTCGGCAAGCAAGCCCGACCTCGGGGAGCCATCGTCATGCTCGACACCGTGCGGGGGCTGGGCTACCGCTATGAAGAGCGGGAGCAACGCATTTTTCTGACGATCAATGGTGGCCTGCGCGGCATGATATCCTATGACGCCGCGCCCGGCCGGGAGGCTTCCCCTGACGTTCGAGCGGGGTTCGGCGGGGTTCTCAACTACAATTTGTTCGCGGCATCGCGGCAGGAGCCCGACGCCAGTGGCTTCGCCTTCAGCGGCGCTTCCACCACCCTCGATGCACGGGCCTTTTCGCCGGTCGGCACCTTCGGCCAATCGGCGATCCTGCGGCTGGAGGACAACGGGCGCGCCGATGCATTGAGGCTCGATACCGCCTACACTTATTCCGACCCGGCAACGCTAACCACGTACCAAGCTGGCGATGCGATTTCCGGCGGGTTCGCCTGGACCAGGCCGATCCGCATCGGCGGGCTTCAGGCGCGCCGCGACTTCGGCCTTCGCACCGATCTGATCACCCAGCCGCTTGTATCGGCGAGCGGCAGCGCGGCGGTGCCGTCGACGGTCGACGTCTATGTCAACGAGTTGAAGACCTATTCGCACCCCGTCGACACCGGACCGTTCCAGATCACAGATATTCCCGTCACCACCGGCGGTGGGCAGGCGGTTATCGTCTTGCGCGATGCGGCCGGCCGTGAAACGCGCACGAGCGTGCCGTTCTACGCCTCGCCCAACCTACTGAGGCCGGGGCTCTTCGACTTCTCGCTGGAGGCAGGCCTGCCGAGGTTGGGATACGCGACGACGTCCGACGCCTATGCCGTCAACCAGCCAGTCCTGTCGGCAAGCCTGAGAAAGGGCATCTTCGACTGGCTGACGCTCGAAGCCCACGCGGAGGCCAGCAGCGGCCTGCTCAACGGTGGTCTCGGCATAGTGACGCGCACCGGTTCGCTCGGCGTCGCTTCCTTCGCGGTGGCCGGCAGCCATGGCGCGGCGGGCGGCGGGCTGCAGTCCTATGCCTCCTATGAGATCAGAATCGGGACCCTCAGTGTAAACGCCAGTTCGCAAATGACGTTCGGGTCCTATGACGATCTCGCCTCGGTGAGCGACCGTCTTCAAGACGGCGGAACGTCCGGCCAGGCCTTCTTCAGGCTGCTATCCTTCGACCCCATGGCCGTAGGTGCGTCGACCCGATCCAGGCCCCCGAAGATGGTCAACAGCATTTCCTTCGGAACGCCGCTGCCCTTCGACAGTGGCAGCATCAGCGCAAGCTACATCGATCTGACGCCGGCCAGCGGTGAAGGTTCCAGGATACTCACCGCTTCCTATTCGCGGGCGCTGCCATTCGGCTATCTCAACGCGACCGCCTTCGCCGCCCTTGGCGGGCGACGGAATGCCGGCCTCTTCGCCGGCCTGTCGATCCCGATCGGCGGCAATGTAATGGCTTCGACGGCCATTTCAGCCGACAAGCACGGTGTCGATGTGATAGCCGATGTGAGCAAACCGCTCGGCGAGGACCCGGGCAGCCTCGGCTGGCGGACGAGCTTCAGTCAGGACGGGTCCGCCGAGGGCTCCGCAGCAGTCTCCTATCGTTCCTCCCATGGGCATGCCGAGGCCGGTGTCGGCCGTTCAATCTCGGGCACGGCGGCGACAGCCCAGTTCGACGGGGCAATCGCAACGATGGGTTCCGGCATTTTCCTGACAGACCGGGTCGACGACAGTTTCGCCGTTGTCGAGACGGGTTTGCCGGGTGTCGGCGTGCTTTTCGAGAACCGGCCGGCCGGCGTCACCGACGCGAAAGGAAGGCTTCTGGTGCCGAGCCTGCGCTCCTATCAGCGCAACAAGATCGCCATCGACACGACCAATCTGCCCGTCGACGCCGACGTCACGACCACGCAGGATATCATCGCGCCAGCCGACCGGGCTGGCGTGCGGGTCGATTTCCGAGTTCGCACCGACGTCAGCGCCGCGGTCCTCGTCTTGTCGGGGCCGGACGGACAGCCGCTCGAGGTCGGGTCGCACGGCACGATCAACGGCACGCAGGACTTCGTCATCGGTTATGACGGACGCGCTTATGTGAAAGCACTGGCGCGAAGCAACACTGTCGTTTCCCAGACCGCCAAGGGTTCGTGCCGCGCATCATTCGGCTACATGACAAAAGCAAACGAGCAAGTGGTCATCCCGGTTGTCTGCCGCTGATCCCGGATCGGCTGTCTGTGGGTCATCAGTACGTAACCGTCACGACGATTGTGTCGGTGTAGGCTCCGGGCGCGGGCGTCGTCTGCGCGGGCGCACGGGCGTATACGGTGTATGGTTGATCGAGCCCGGTGCCGGTGCCGCTAGCGGTGTCAGTGCCGATCGCGTTTCCCCAGACACTGGCCCTGCCGCTGTCGCTGTAGAGCGAATAGGTCACGGTCTTTGCACCGCTCGTCATCTTGCGGCTGGCAACCGTGGCACCGGAGCCGGCGCCGGCGCTCAGCCCGATATTGTACGGCGTCGTGTCGGTACAGCGAACGGTGACCGAACCGGTCGAATCGACATTGGATGCCAGCACTCCGACGGAGCCAAAGTTCACGTTGGTGGCCGAGACGTTGCAGTTCGCGTTGATTGTCGCGGTCCAGGTGGAGCCGCTGGACGTGGCTTGCCGGCTGCCTGTCGGACACGCCGAGGCGGTCTTGTAATCATAGCTGGCAGCCGGTGCGGTGGTCATGGTCCAGACATACGATCCGGGTCCAGCGGCGGTCTGGTTGGAGAATACTCTACCGTAAACGGTCAACGCGGTGCCGGCGCTGCCCGAGGAACCCAAAGCAAGATCGTAGGTCGCCCCAATGGGATAGAGTCCGTAACTGGTCGTGGCCAGACCCCAGGACCCCCAGATCGTCGTTCGCGACGCGTCGCTGTAAAGCTCGTGGACCAATCGCTCGGACCCAGAAGCCAGCCGGCGGTTGCCGGCCGCGTTGGTCTGGCCAGGTGAAAGTTCGACGCAAAGGCGCACGGTCTGGTTGGCTGTCCCGGTGCAGTTGATCGAGAAGGTTGCCGTCGTGTCATCAACGGCTCCGCTCAGAATGTCCACCACGCCGTACGATCCGTTGGCGGCCGTGACGGAGCAGCTCTGGGACCAAGCCCCTTGCAGGCTGCAAGCGAGGATCATTGTGACCAGCGCTGCTCGCAACTGAATTGTCCAGCGAAGCCAATAGTATCGCCAACGACGTATGAACCCTGATCCGCTGCCTTCCACCTTGGTCCGCTTATCAAGGTCCGAGGCCAATTCAAAAACGGGGCGTGTCGCAGCCATTTTGCCCGCTTATCCGGCCAGGAGCTGGCCAAAGCGATCGACTTCCTCGGCCGTCGTGGCAAAGCTGGTGACGAAGCGGTAGAGCAACTCGTCCTCGCCGATATGGCCGTCGAAACCATGCGGCTTGTGCCAGTCGTAGAAGGCGGCGCCCGCCGCCTGCAGCCTGTCGGCTTCTGTCTTCTTGATCACCGCGAACACCTCGTTGGCCTGCGGCAGCCAGGCAAGCTTCGCTGTCTCCGAGTCCTCGATCGCCGCGGCGAGGCGCGCGGCCATGGCGTTGGCGTGCCGAGCCGTGTCGAGCCACAGCCCGTCCTTGAAATAGGCCTCGAATTGCGCCGCCACGAAGCGCGACTTCGAAAACAGCTGCGCGGCGCGCTTGCGCAGAAAGGCCATTTCCTTGGCGCGGTCGAGGTCGAACAGCACGATTGCCTCCGCGCACCAGCAGCCGTTCTTGGTGCCGCCGAAGGACAGGATGTCGACGCCGCGTTTCCAGGTCATTTCGGCCGGCGTCGTGTCGAGCGCGGCCAGCGCGTTGGCAAAGCGGGCGCCATCCATATGCAACGGCACGGAATGTTGCTTGGCGATGGCCGCGATCGTCTCGATCTCTTGAAGACCGTAAATGGTGCCGACCTCGGTCGACTGGGTGATCGAAACGGCCATCGGCCGGCCCCAATGGACGATCCCGGGCGCGAAGCGGCCGATGGTCCGTTCCAGATTGTGCGGGTCGATCTTGCCCAGAGGGCCATCGACGGCATGAAGCCGCGAGCCGCCGGAAAAATATTCCGGCGCACCGCACTCGTCTTCGATGACATGCGATTCGCGGTGGGCGAAGGAAATGCCGCCGGGCTTGTTGTAGGCGGTCAGCGACAGCGAGTTGGCGGCGGTACCGGTTGCGACGAAGAACACCGCGACCTCGCGTTCGAAAATCTCGCTGAAGCGCCGGTAGACCGCCTGGTCGAGGGCGCCGTCACCATAGGCGGTGGAAAAGCCGCCGGCCGCGGCCGACAGGCCGGCGACGATATTGGGATGGGCGCCTGCCCAATTGTCGGAAGCGAAGAACATGTATCTGCCTGTGCTGGGGAAATCAGCGCGAAGTTGACCGGTTTCGCAAGCCGACCGCAAGGGCCAGACGCCGAAAAACCACCGCCCAATCAACTTGTCAGTGTAGCGGCTGGCGACTGAAGCTTACGTTTTCGGTCACCTTTGCGACATTTTCTGTCGTGCAAAGCCCAAGTTTTTTGTGAATCGGTCTTGTGTGCGTCGGGGAATTCTGCCATAAAAATTTAGGACAGTAGTGCTGTCTTATTTTGTCGCACAAAACAGGCTGGATTAGCGTAACATATGGGCCTCTCCGGCTGTTGCCGCGAGCGACAGGTGGACGGCCAGACTCTGGCCTGTACGATACCAGATGCGGACCATGCGAAAAGCCGCATGATCCGGCAAGGATTTCGCAAGACGTGCCGCAAGGATCAGGGTGAGCAAGACGCTTGCCGAGGCAAATTAGCGACCGAAGAAATGGCCAGCGCCCGAAGGGCTGGGAACGGAGGACAGGACAATGACGGACATGACGCTTGCTGCGACGAACGGCCAGGCCGCGCAGACGAAAGCGGCTGCCGTCAAAACTGCACCTCGATCCAACATCGGCCGAACCGCCAACGGTCTTGCCGCGCAGGGCCTCTACGATCCGCGCAACGAGCATGACGCCTGCGGCGTCGGCTTCATCGTCAACATGAAGAGCGTGAAGTCGCACCAGATCGTCAAGGACGGCCTTGCCGTGCTCGAAAACCTGACGCATCGCGGCGCCGTCGGGGCCGATCCGCTGGTTGGCGACGGCGCCGGCGTGCTGGTGCAGCTTCCGGACCAATTCTTCCGTGAGGAGATGGCGGCCCAGGGCATCGAACTGCCGCCTTCTGGCCAATATGGCGTCGGGCACTGGTTCATGCCGCAAGACGCCGCTCTTCGTGCCCACATCGAAGAGATCATTGCCGAATCGGCGCAGTCCGAGGGACTGCCGCTCATCGGTTTTCGCGACGTGCCCGTCGACAATTCATCCCTGTCGAAGGCGGCTGACATCGTGGCGTCCGAGCCGTTCCATCGGCAGGTCTTCATCGGCCGCACGGCGGATATTCCCGACGACGAGGAGTACGAGGCCAGGCTTTACCTGCTGCGCAAGGTCATATCGGGCCGCATCTACGCCGAGAACGACAACAAGGACATCGGCGCCTATTGCGTGTCGCTGTCGGCGCGCACCATCGTCTACAAGGGCATGTTCCTGGCCTATCAGGTCGGCGCCTACTACAAGGACCTCAAGGACCCGCGCTTCGAGACCGCGTTGATCCTGGTCCACCAGCGCTTCTCGACCAACACCTTCCCGTCGTGGAAGCTGGCGCATCCCTATCGCATGGTCGCCCACAATGGCGAGATCAACACGGTGCGCGGCAACAACAACTGGATGGCGGCCAGACAGGCTTCCGTCGATTCCGAACTGTTCGGCAACAACATCTCGAAGCTGTGGCCGATCTCCTACGACGGCCAGTCCGACACCGCCTGCTTCGACAACGCGCTCGAATTCCTGTTCCAGGGCGGCTACAGCCTCAGCCACGCCATGATGATGCTGATCCCGGAAGCCTGGGCCGGCAACAAGCTCATGGGGGCCGACCGCAAGGCTTTCTACGAGTACCATGCAGCGCTTATGGAGCCATGGGATGGACCGGCGGCGGTCGCCTTCACCGACGGCCGCCAGATCGGCGCCACGCTCGACCGCAACGGACTGCGCCCGGCACGCTATATCGTCACCGACGACGACCGCGTCATCATGGCCTCGGAAGCCGGCGTGCTGCCGGTGCCGGAGGAGAAGATCGTCAAGAAGTGGCGGCTGCAGCCCGGCCGCATGCTGCTGATCGACCTTGCCAAGGGCCGCATCGTTCCCGACGAGGAGATCAAGTCGGAGATCGCGACCAAGCATCCCTACAAGACCTGGCTCGCCAACACGCAGTTGATCCTGGAAGATTTGAAGCCGGTCGAGCCGCGCGCGTTGCGCAAGGATGTCAGCCTGCTCGATCGCCAGCAGGCGTTCGGCTACACCCAGGAAGATACCAAGCTGTTGATGTCGCCGATGGCGACCACCGGCCAGGAAGCCGTGGGTTCGATGGGCACCGACACGCCGATCTCGGCAATGTCGGACAGGTCGAAGCTGCTCTACACCTATTTCAAGCAGAACTTCGCCCAGGTCACCAATCCGCCGATCGACCCGATCCGCGAGGAGCTAGTGATGAGCCTGGTGTCCTTCATCGGTCCCAGGCCGAACATCTTCGACCTGGTCGGTAATTCGCGCCGCAAGCGGCTCGAAGTGCGCCAGCCGATCCTGACCAACGGCGATCTGGAAAAGATCCGCTCGATCGGCCACACCGAAGACCGCTTCGACACCAAGACGATCGACATCACCTACGGGTCGAGCGAGGGCGCTGCCGGCATGCAAGGCGCCATCGACAGGCTCTGTGAGCGAGCGGAGGCGGCGGTCGCCGGCGGCTACAACATCATCATCCTCTCCGACCGCCAGCTTGGCCCGGACCGGATCGCCATCCCGGCACTGCTGGCGACGGCAGCCGTGCATCACCACCTGATCCGCAAGGGGCTGCGCACCTCTGTCGGCCTCGTCGTGGAATCCGGCGAGCCGCGCGAAGTGCACCATTTCTGCTGCCTTGCCGGTTACGGCGCCGAGGCGATCAACCCCTACCTCGCCTTCGACACGCTGCTCGACATGCACAAGCGCGGCGAACTGCCGGAGGAGGTCGACGCCTACGAAGTGGTGTCGCGCTACATCAAGTCGATCGGCAAGGGCATCCTCAAGGTGATGTCCAAGATGGGCATCTCGACCTACCAGTCCTATTGCGGCGCGCAGATCTTTGACGCGATCGGGCTGAAGTCCGACTTCGTGCAGCAATATTTCACCGGCACCGCGACGCTGATCGAAGGCGTCGGGCTGGACGAGGTCGCGGCCGAGACGGTCAGCCGTCACACGGACGGTTTCGGCAGCGACCCGGTGCTGCGCAACAGCCTGGATGTCGGCGGCGAATATCTGTTCCGCATGCGCGGCGAGGCGCATATGTGGTCGCCCGACGCGGTCGCCACTTTGCAGCATGCCGTGCGCCAGGGCTCGTGGGAGACGTTCAAGGACTATTCCGCGCAGATCGACAGCGAGACGGCGCGCGCCCAGGCCATTCGCGGCCTGTTCAAGATCAAGCTGGCTGGGGAGACCGGGCGCAAGAAGGTCGCGCTCGACGAAGTCATGCCGGCAGCCGATATCGTCAAGCGCTTCTCGACCGGGGCGATGTCGTTCGGCTCGATTTCGCGCGAAGCCCACACCACGCTGGCGCGCGCCATGAACCAGATCGGCGGCAAGTCGAACACCGGCGAGGGCGGCGAAGAGGCTGACCGCTATCTGCCGCTGCCCGGTGGCGGCAAGAACCCGGAACGCTCGGCGATCAAGCAGGTCGCTTCCGGCCGGTTCGGCGTGACGGCGGAATATCTGGTCAATTCCGATGTCATGCAGATCAAGGTCGCGCAGGGCGCCAAGCCCGGCGAAGGCGGCCAGTTGCCCGGCCACAAGGTCGACGCGACCATCGCCAAGGTCCGGCACTCGACGCCCGGCGTCGGCTTGATCTCGCCGCCGCCGCATCACGACATCTATTCGATCGAGGATCTGGCGCAGCTGATCTACGATTTGAAGAACGTCAATCCGGCGGCCGACGTGTCGGTCAAGCTGGTGTCGGAAGTCGGTGTCGGCACTGTCGCGGCGGGTGTCGCCAAGGCACGCGCCGACCATATCACCATCTCGGGCTATGATGGCGGCACCGGCGCCTCGCCGCTGACCTCGCTCAAGCACGCCGGTTCCCCGTGGGAAATGGGTCTGGCCGAGACGCATCAGACGCTGGTGCTGAACGGCTTGCGTTCGCGCGTGGCGCTGCAGGTCGATGGCGGCCTGCGCACCGGGCGCGACGTCATCATCGGCGCGCTGCTCGGTGCCGACGAGTTCGGCTTCTCGACCGCGCCCTTGATCGCGGCCGGCTGCATCATGATGCGCAAGTGCCACCTGAACACCTGCCCTGTCGGCGTCGCGACGCAGGATCCGGTGCTGCGCAAGCGCTTCAAGGGCACGCCCGAGCACGTCATCAACTTCTTCTTCTACGTCGCGGAAGAGGTGAGGGCGCTGCTCGCCGAAATGGGCTTCACCCATCTCGACCAGATCATCGGCGACACCGACCTTCTGGAAAAGCGCGACCTGATCGTGCACTGGAAGGCGCGCGGGCTCGATTTTTCGAAGATGTTCTACAAGCCCGACGCCCCGCATGAGGCGGTGCATTGGACCGAGCGGCAGAAGCATCCCATCGACGATGTGCTCGACCGCAAGCTGATCGAGTTGGCCAAGCCCGCGCTGGAGGCCAAGCAGCCGGTCCAGATCGAGGTCGACATCCGCAATGTCGACCGTTCGACGGGCGCCATGCTGTCGGGCGAAGTCGCCAAGCGCTTCAAGCACAAGGGGCTGCGCGAGGACACGATCCAGGTGAAGCTGACCGGCACCGCCGGCCAGTCGTTCGGCGCCTTCCTGGCGCGCGGCATCTCGTTCGAGCTTGTCGGCGCCGGCAACGACTATGTCGGCAAGGGGCTGTCGGGCGGCCGCATCGTCATCCGGCCACCGGAAGAAGCCAAGATCGTCGCGGCCGAGTCCATCATCGTCGGCAACACGGTGCTCTATGGCGCAACAGAGGGCGAAGCCTATTTCGCCGGCGTTGCCGGCGAGCGCTTCGCCGTGCGCAATTCCGGTGTTGCCGCCGTCGTCGAAGGCGTCGGTGACCATGGCTGCGAGTACATGACCGGCGGCATCGTCGTCGTCATCGGCAAGACTGGCCGCAACTTCGCCGCCGGCATGTCGGGTGGCGTCGCTTATGTGCTGGACGAGGCCGGCGATTTCGCCGAGCGCTGCAACATGGCCATGGTCGAGCTGGAACCGGTTCCGGAAGAAGACGATCTGATGGAAAAGCTGCTGCACCATGGCGGCGACCTCGACCACAAGGGCCGCGTCGACGTCTCGGGCGACATGACCAGCCACGACGAGGAACGGCTTTACCAGCTGATCTCGAACCACGTGCACTATACGGGTTCGGTGCGCGGCCGCGAGATCCTCGACGACTGGACGACGTTCCGGCCGAAATTCCGCAAGATCATGCCGGTCGAGTATCGCCGTGCGCTGATCGAGATGGAACGCATGCGCATGGGCGTTGCCGCCGAATAGATTTTTGCAACGGCCGGGAAGCCCAGGCTTCCCGGCTTCATGTCACCGACAATTTGACCTCTTGCCGAAGGTTGCCATGGCTGCCTCAAGAGGTTAACGGGTGCGGCGAAAACCGCACCATCTGGACAGCAGGAACTGGACTATGGGCAAGGTAACAGGCTTTCTCGAAATCGACCGGCAGGTCCATAAGTACCAGCCGGCCTCCGACCGCATCCGGCATTTCCGCGAATTCACCTTGCCGATGTCGGACAAGGAGGTCGAGAAACAGGCCGCGCGCTGCATGGATTGCGGCATTCCGTTCTGCCACGGGCCGACGGGCTGCCCGATCCACAACCAGATCCCCGACTGGAACGACCTCGTCTACAACCGGGACTGGGACAATGCGATCCGCAACCTGCATTCGACCAACAATTTCCCGGAATTCACCGGCCGCATCTGTCCGGCACCTTGCGAGGAAGCTTGCACGCTGAACCTCGAGGACATTCCGGTCGCCATCAAGACGGTGGAGCAGGCGATCGCCGACAAGGCGTATGAGACCGGTCATATCAGGCCCTATCCGCCGGAGAAGAAGACCGGCAAGCGGGTCGCCATCATCGGTTCCGGTCCGGCCGGCATGGCAGCAGCCCAGCAGCTTGGGCGCGCCGGCCACGACGTTCACGTCTACGAGCGCGAAAGCCGTCCAGGCGGGCTGATGCGCTACGGCATCCCCGACTTCAAGATCGAGAAGCACTATATCGACCGCCGCATCGAGCAGATGCAGGGCGAGGGCGTGACTTTCCATTGCGGCGTCAATGTCGGTGTCGACAAGCCTGTTGCCGAACTGCTCGCCGAGCACGATGCCGTGCTCTATTGCGGCGGTTCGGAAACGCCGCGCGCGGCCGGCATTCCCGGCGACGATCTCGGCGGCGTGCATGACGCCATGCCCTATCTGGTGCAGCAGAACCGCCGCGTCGGCGGCGAGCCGATCCAGTCGGTGGCCTGGCCTTCGCATCCGATCATCGCCGGCGGCCAGCATGTCGTCGTCGTCGGCGGCGGCGATACGGCCTCCGACTGTGTCGGCACGGCCTTCCGCCAGGGCGCGGTGCGCGTCACCCAGCTCGACATCCGCCCGCAGCCGCCGGAGAAGGAAGACAAGCTCGCGGTCTGGCCCTACTGGGCGACCAAGATGCGCACGTCGTCCTCACAGGCCGAAGGCGCCGAGCGCGAGTTCCAGGTGGCGACGCTCGAGTTCATCGGCGAGGAGGGCCAACTGACCGGCGTCAAATGCTGCGAGGTCGACGAGAAGCGCCAGCCGATCCCCGGCACCGACTTCGTCATCCGCGCCGACCTTGCTTTCATCGCCATCGGCTTTGCCGGGCCGACGACGGCCGGTGTGGTGACGGAACTGGAGGGGGAGATGAAGGTCACCACCGACAGCCGCCGCTCCAGGAATGTCGAGGCCAATGACCGCGACTACAAGACCAGCGTCGACAGGCTCTACGCGGCGGGCGATGTGCGCCGCGGCCAGTCGCTGGTGGTCTGGGCGATCCGCGAAGGCCGCCAGGCGGCGCGCTCGATCGACGAGGCGTTGATGGGGACGAGCGTCCTGCCGCGTTAAGGCGCGATCGCCGTCGTCGTGTCAGCCGAGGCGGCCGCAGCGGCGGAGCTTGTCTTGGGCGGCCAGGAAAAATCGTCTGCACGGCCGGGTGAAGCCGCCGGCGCCTTGCCCTCGATCACCAGTCTTTCACCGGGAAGAGCCGGATTGGCCTTTGCCGGCGGCGCGGCGCCGAGCAGTTCGGTGCCGCCGTCGAGCGCCGGATCGCTGAGCAGCATGGGCACGGTGCGGTCGATGACGATGGGTGCGGCGGCCGACGCCGGGGCCTCGACAGGGGCGCCTGCCGGTGCGGCGGCCGGGGCCATGTTTCCGGACGCGGCCAGACCGAGGATCTTCATCAGCGGCTTTTCTGTGTAGAAGGCGAGCTTGCGCTTGCCGGCTTTCGAGACGTTAATGCCGTCATCGGCGCGCAGCCGTACCGGCTGGCCGTTCATGTCGGGGCCGCTGGTGATGAAGGCGCCGTTCTCGTCGACGAAGCCATCCCAGACATCGACGAACTCGCCGCCGTTCTTCTGGGCCGCCGAATGGTAGATGTCGTTGAAAGCCAGCATGTCGGAGGTCATCTTCGCCACCCGGAAGGCCGGCATGCCGACCCAAAGGAACGGCACCTTGGTGCTGGCGATGGCTTTGCCGAGTTCGTCGGTGCGGCGCTCGTATTCCTTGGTCCAGTTCTCGGACCGGGGTTGCTCGCGAACGTCCCCCACCATCATCTGCTGACGGTCGTTGGACCCCAGCATGACGACCACGGCGGCCGGTTTCTCGGTCTCGATCAGCGACTTGATCTGTTCGGGCCAGTTGTAGAAATCGTCGCGCACGAAACCGGACGAACCATTGGAGCGAACGACGATCCTGACGCCGGGATTCTCCGCGAAGGCGGTGTCCAGGCCTTCGGATAGGCCGGCTGCCATGAAGTCGCCGACCACCAGGACGGTACGGGCATCCGGCGCCTTGTCGACCACCGGGGTTTCCGGTTCCGCGGGCGGACGGGGAGCGCGCGGCTTTTTCGCCTTGGGTCTTGCCTTCTGGATGGTCGGCGGCGGCTCAAACCGCTCGCTGCGGCGCGGAAACAGAAGGTCGCGCAACGACCAGCCACGATTTTGCTGCTGCTCCTGCGCCATGGCCGGCGCATGGAAGGCACTGGCAGCGCCGATCACCAGCAGAACGATCGCCAGAATCAGGATCGGCATGCGGCGAACAAGGATCGCGATACGCGCGGCCGAAACCAATCACTCCTCCTCCCCTTGCGCCCACCCCACAAAACGAGCCGGTTTTGGGACCGGGCGCAAGTTCAAAGTACCGTTGCGCCTGGTGCGTCCGCCAAAAACGCACTCGGCGCCGTGGCCGGCGTTATTTTTGCCGGAGCCATTTAAGCACTTCCATGCTCGGATACCCGTCCTGGGTCAAGCCGACCTTTGCCTGATAGGCCATGATGGCGGTCTTCGATCCGTCGCCGATCTTGCCGTCGAACTTACCGTCGTAAAGCCCATGTTGCGAAAGCCGCTTCTGCAGCTCCTGCCGTTCCTCGAAACTGAGCTTGGTGAAAGGCCGCTTCCAATCCTGCACAAGACCGCTGGAGCCGGCGATCTCATCGGCAAGAAGGCCGACGGCGAGGGCATATTTGTCGGCGTTGTTGTAGGCCTTGATCACCGAGAAATTCCTGATCATCAGGAACGCCGGCCCGCCGCGGCCATCCGGCACTTTGAGCGTCGCCTTGTCGGTGAGGTTCTTGAACGGCTTGCCGCTGGCCCTGACGACGCCGAGCGCCTGCCATTGCGCCAGCGTTTTCGAGCCGGCCGGCAGTTTTCCCGCCGGCAAGGCGACTTCATAGCCCCAGGTCTTGCCGGCCTGCCAGCCATTCTTCTTCAACAGATTGGCCGATGTCGCCAGCGCGTCGGGGATGGAATTCCAGATATCGCGCTTGCCGTTGCCGTCCATGTCGACGGCATAGTGCTGGTAGCTGGTGGGGATGAACTGGGTCTGGCCCATGGCGCCGGCCCAGGAGCCCATCAGGTGGCCTTCGTCGATGTCGCCGGTCTGCAGGATCTTCAGCGCCGCGACCAGCTGTGTGCGGGCATATTTGGACCGCTTCGGATCGCCATAGGCAAGCGTCGCCAGCGAACGCACGACATTGCGCATGATGTCGTCGCGCTTGAGGATTTCGCCATAGTTCGATTCCATCGACCAGATGGCCAGCAGAATGTAGCGGTCGACGCCGAACTTCGCCTCGATCCTGTCCAGCCACGGCTTCCACTTTTTCGCCATCTGCTGCCCGACGGCGACGGACTGGTCATGCACGCGGTTGTCGAAATAGTCCCAGGCGGGCGCGGTGAATTCGGGCTGGGTGCGGGCTTTTTCCAGCACCACCGGATCGGGTTCGTTGATACTTCTGAAAGCCTGATCGTAGACAGAGCCGGAAACGCCGCCCGCCACGGCCGTGGCCCGGAAACCGGCGACCCATTGCCGGAAACCGGCGTCGGCGAAGGCCGGCCCCGCAGGCATCAGCATAGCGAGCGAGAGGCTGGCCGCCGTCATGACGCTGGTGAAACGTTTTGCGGCATTGCGAACGGACATCTCTTCCTCCTTCTCTGTCTCAGGAAAGACCATTCATCGCCGAACCGGGTTATGAATTAGTTTACCATAGGCAATGCCTGGAACGAAAAGACGTCTCGATGCTTTACGGATGGGAGTTTCCCCTCGGTCTTGCCAGTAATCCTCAAATCCGGCGTGAAAATGTCGCCGGACAGGGATTGCGGAGCCAGCCATCAAATGGATAATTGGCGTATGAAGAGAGTTCGCAAGGCAGTTTTTCCAGTCGCTGGTCTCGGCACGCGGTTTCTCCCCGCCACCAAGGCTGTTCCCAAGGAAATGCTGACCGTCGTCGACCGGCCGGTCATCCAGTATGTGGTGGATGAGGCGCGCGAGGCGGGCATCGAACATTTCATCTTCGTCACCGGCCGCAACAAGGCGGTCATCGAGGATCATTTCGATATCCAGTTCGAGCTCTATGACACGCTCGCCCAGCGCGGCAAGGACGAGCAGCTTGCCCGGTTGCAGCGGCTGCAGCCGGCGCCGGGACAGACGAGCTTCACCCGCCAGCAGGTGCCGATGGGGCTTGGCCATGCCGTCTGGTGCGCGCGCGAACTGGTCGGCGACGAGCCGTTCGCGCTGCTGTTGCCCGACATGATCATGCAGTCGGAAAAGAGCTGCATGAAGGAGATGGTCGATCTCTACGCCGAGACCGGCAACAACATCATCGCCGTGCAGGAGTGCGATCCGGCCGAAGCCCATAAATATGGCATTGTCGGCCGGGGCGAACCGACCCATCACGGCTTCCGCATCACCGAAATGGTCGAGAAGCCAAAGACCGGCACCGCGCCGTCGAACCTGTACATCAACGGCCGCTACATCCTGCAGCCCGAGATCTTCAAGATCCTCGAAGGGCAGGAGAAGGGCGCCGGCAACGAGATCCAGCTCACCGATGCGATGCTGAAGCTGGAGAAGCAGCAGGCCTTTTACGGCTACCACTATCAGGGCCGCACCTTCGACTGCGGCTCCCCGGAAGGCTTCGTCGAGGCCAATGTCGCCTTCGCGCTGTGGCGAAGCGACATGAACCACAGCATGGCCGGCGTCATCCGCACGCTTCTCGACGAGATGAAGCCATCAGAGCGGCGCGGGGCAGCATTCTAGGATGTGCTGATATTCAGGTGAGGCCGGCCTGCGAATGGCGGCTTCCTGCGCTTCCGGTACTCACGTACCCAAACGTACGCTCCGTTCCGGTTCTCGGAACCCACCATTCTCGGCGCCGCCTGACCTGAATCTCAACACATCCTTGGCTTTGCAGGCGCCTTCACTGCTGCACCTTCACGCCGAGATAGATGCTGTTGGCGGTGTAGTCGCGGCCTGGCAAATTGCTGGTCAGCTTTTCGGTCCTCACCTTGCTGGTGAGGCCGGCATAGCGGTTCAGCCACCAGGTCAGTCCGGCCTCGGCGCTCAAAATCCTGTCGTGGCCGTCGATGCCGACATAGTTGCGCCAGTCGAGGCCCAGGGCCGCGTTGCCGGTGAGGTTGGCACGGATCTGCCGCTCGCCGGTCAGGCGTCCGGAGTAGAGGATATCGCCGCTTTCACCTGCGGTGGTCGTGGTCTCGACGGTGCTGCTGCCGGTCAGGCCGATCGTGGTGCCACGCTCGGGCGACCATTTGAGGGCGGCGTTGACGGTGGCGCCTGAAATGGGCTCCAGGCTCTTGTCATCGATCGCTTCGCGCAGCCACCCCGCCGAGAATTCGCCCGAGAGCTTCTCACCCATGTCGAGCTGCAGGCCGGCACGGGCGCCGAGCCGCGTCGAGGAGCGCTCGAAGCCTTCATTGTCGATGCGCTGATCGTAGGTGCGGCGGCCGACCTCGATTTCGCTGAACGGGGTGAGGGCGGGGGAGATTTCGTAACCGGTGCGCAAAGTCGCCGTGTAGAGCGTGTTGTCCTGGTCCTTCTGCGACAGCGAGGTGCCGTCCGAAAGCTTGGCGTCGCCGTAAAAGTCGTGCGCGACCGCGCCGGTCAGCGTGTACTGCATCTTGCCGACCGCCTTTTCGACGGCAAGGCTGCCGTCGACGGTCTGCCGCAGCGGCTGGGTGCTGACGCCGGCAATGGCGTCCGGCGATGATGCCGATTCCGGCACGGCCTCGTAGCCGAGCTTGGCGATGGCGCGCAACTCGTTGTCGAGGTCGACATTGTACTGGCCTTCGATGCGGCCCTGCGCATTGTGAACGGGATAACCCGACACCGTTTCGCGGAACAGGCCGTAGCCGTCAATGACAGCAGAGTTCTCGCGCCAGTCGGAAGTGGCGGAAAAGCGCAGCGCCGTCTCCGACAGCAGCGCCGATTTGCCGGCGCTGCTCGAATCGCCGTTCGACGTGGCGGTCAGGCCCTGTTCGATCGTCGGCCGGATGACGAAGGAACCCCATTTGACGCCGGGGGCGGCGAACGGGTCGTCCTCTGGCTTCTTCTTCTGGCCTTCGATGGCGTCGGTGCGCTCGGCACCGGGGTCGAGCTTTTGCTTGTCGGCGCTGTCGATGGTGCGGACACGGCGGTTGGCCGTCTCCTCGTCCGTGTCCGTCGTATCGGCAGCGTCCGTCGTGGAGGCGGTGGTTGAAGCGGTGGTATCGGTGGACGTCGTTTTTTTCTTCTTTTTCGACTTGTCTGCCGCCTTGTCGGAAGTCTTGGAGCCCGCCTTGGTCTTGTCCTGATCCGCCTTCCCGCCAGTCGATGGACGGCGGCGAGGCTTGGGCGGCTTCGAAGTATCGGCGGAGCTATCGTCGGTCGCCTGCGGCGGGTCGAAAATGCTGCCGGACGCGCTTGCGTCGTTGCTGTCCGTATCGTCAGGCACGGCGCCGGCGCTGGTCGGCAGATAGGTGTCGGCCTGTGCGTCCTGCACGGCGTTGGCCGGTGCCTGCTGGCCCTGTCTTGCCAAGGCAAGCTGCCGCGCCTTGCGCTGCTGGTCGGACAGGATCGCCGATTCGGACACCTCGCCGCGCAGTTCCGTCTCCTGGGCATGCAGCGGTGCCGGGCGCAGCAAGGCAAACATGCTGGTCGCCAGCAGCAAGACGCAGACCGCCTTGCCCTGTCGTCCTGTCGATTTTTCTGGCTGGACCCCGGACATCGCCACCACTGCTTGCGCGGCGCCTTCAGCGCCATACTTACCGAACCGTAAATGGGGATGGTTAACGGAGGGTTGAGACGGGTCCCTTACCGGGTCCCGGACGCCGGTTTCGAAAGGGAATCATACCGCCTTCGTCAAGCTTCGTGTTTTCATGCCTGTCGCTGGCCCATCCGTCTCACAGCCCGGCCGATATCCGTGGGGCCATTTCTGTTGGACAGGCGGGCGGCAAAGCGCTAATCGCATCACCCATGCATGCGAAATCCTTCGATAAGAAGCCCCTGGACAGGCAGGCGTCGATCGCTTCGGCGCTGAGAACGGTGGCGACCGAACAGGCCGGGATCGCAGCCTTGGCCGAAGCGCTGGAGAACGGCCTGGCCGCACCTTTCGCCCAGGCCGTCGACACGATCTCGAAGATCGAAGGCCGGCTCATCGTCACCGGCGTCGGCAAAAGCGGCCATATCGGTTCGAAGATCGCGGCGACGCTTGCCTCGACCGGTACGCCGGCTTTCTTCGTCCATCCGGTCGAGGCCAACCATGGCGATCTCGGCATGATCGCCAGGGACGACGCCATCATCGCCATCTCATGGTCTGGCGAGAGCAAGGAGATGCTGGGCATCGTCGCCTATTCCAGGCGCTTCTCCATTCCGCTCATCGCCATCACCTCCGGCGAGACATCGGCGCTGGCGCGGGCCGCCGACGTCGTGCTGCTTTTGCCACGCACCCCGGAAGCCTGCCCGCACGGCCTGGCGCCGACGACGTCGACCCTGCTGCAACTGGTCATTGGCGACGCGCTGGCGATCGCGCTGCTCGAGGCGCGCGGCTTCACGCCGGACCATTTCCGCACTTTCCATCCCGGCGGCCAACTCGGCGCCAACCTGACCCTGGTCTCGGAGATCATGCGGGTCGGCGACCAGATTCCGCTGGCTTCGCTCGGCACCAAGATGCCGGAAGCGGTGATGACGCTGTCGCAGAAGAAGGTCGGCTGCGTCCTGATCGTCGACGCCAACGGCGAACTGGCTGGGATCATCACCGATGGCGACGTTGCCCGCAACCTGCACCGTAACCTGGCCGACGTCATCGTCGACGAGGTGATGACCCGCACGCCCAAGACAGTCGACCCGCAGACGCTTGCCGGTACGGCGATCGCGCTGCTCAACGAGCACAATATCGGCGCCCTGGTGGTGACCAAGAACAACATGCCGCTGGGCGTGGTTCACTTCCACGACCTGCTTCGCATCGGCGCCGCCTAAGGTATCGATATTCAGGTGAGGCCGGCCTGCAAACGACGGCTTTCTGCGCTTCCGGCCTTCGCCGACCGAAGCACGCATGAGTGGCTGCGGCAATTAAGGCTACGGCCGGCATAGGCCGGTGCTCATGGACCCAAATGTCCGCTCCGCTCCAGTTCTCGAAAGCCATCGTTTTCGACGCGGCCTGACCTGAATCTCAATACCTTAGCGCAGTCTGAAGATTCAGACCCGCTCCACCGTGAGTTCCAGGTCGGTATCCGCCGCACTCGTGACACGGACCTGCGTGCCGGCCGGCAGATCCGGGCCAGAGACGCGCCACAGCGTATCGCCGAGCTTGATGCGGCCACGGCCGTCCCTGATCGGCTCGGCAAGCGTCGCCATCTTGCCGACCATCTGGGCGCCGCGCCGGTTGAGCAGCGGCTGGTCCGTCGGATCATGGCGCCCGCCGACCAGTTTCTTGCCGACATAGGCAGAGACCAGCGAAAGCGCGAGGAAAGCGAGTACCTGGACCTGCCAGGTCCACATGGCCACATCCCAGATCAGCAGCGACAGCGCGCCGATGATGAGCGCCGCGATGCCGATCCACAGCATGAAGATGCCCGGCGCGATGATTTCCATCACCAGCAGGACGAAGCCCAGGACCATCCAGCTCCACGGGCCGAGTTCGGAAATGACACGGTCGATCATGGTCTACTCCCAACCGCAGACATCAATTGTCGCTTGGCTTGACGACGGGCGGGCGTGAAACCTGCCGCTGCGTGCCGGCCGGGCCGTCGCCCTTGAACACTTCCCTGGCGATCTCGCCGATGCCGCCGAGCGAACCGATCAGCGACGACGCCTCGAAAGGCATCAGCACGATCTTGCTGTTGGTGGCCGAGCCGATCTTGCCCAGTGCCTCGGTGTATTTCTGGGCGACGAAGTAGTTCAGCGCCTGCACGTCGCCCTTGGAAATCGCCTCCGACACCACCTGGGTGGCGCGGGCTTCCGCTTCGGCCGAGCGTTCTCGCGCCTCGGCGTCGCGGAAGGCGGCTTCCTTGCGGCCCTCGGCTTCGAGGATCTGCGACTGCTTGAGGCCTTCGGCGGCGAGAATCTGCGCCCGCTTGTTGCGCTCGGCGGTCATCTGGCGGCCCATCGATTCGATCAGGTTGGCCGGCGGGTTGATGTCCTTGATCTCGACGCGGGTGATCTTGATGCCCCACGGATGCGCGGCCTCGTCGACGACGCGCAGCAAGCGCTCGTTGATGGCGTCGCGGTTGGACAACAGTTCGTCGAGATCCATCGAACCCATGACGGTGCGGATGTTGGTCATCGTCAGGTTGAGGATGGCGTTCTGCAGGCCGGCAACCTGATAGGCCGCCTGTGCCGCGTTGAGGATCTGGAAGAAGGCGATGCCGTCGACACCGACGATGGCATTGTCGCGGGTGATGATCTCCTGGCTCGGAACGTCGAGCACCTGCTCCATCATGTTCATCTTGGCGCCGATACGGTCGACGAACGGCGTGATGATGTTGAGGCCTGGGCTCAGTGTCCTTGTATAACGGCCGAAACGTTCGACCGTATAGTTGTAGCCTTGCGGAATTGTCTTGATGCCTTTGAACAGCACCAGCACGACAAGCGCGACCAGCACTACGACCGCAATATCGAAACCACTGAAATCCATTTGGCTCTCCCTCAGAAGCAAGTCGCGCGAGCCATTCCCGCGCAGCCAGCTTCAGCAAAGACTTAAGTGTGTTTCAGCAACGTTACAATCAGGTGATGAGGGATTGTTTGTGGGTCTGCAGCTAGCGGTTGAAGGCAAACAGGCCTGCATCCGTGTCGTCGAAGCCGCCGATCGAGGCTGAGACGATCTCCGAGGCAATCCGCGAGAAGGTGATGCCGTTGCCGCCGTAACCCATCACGGCATGGATGCGCGGGTGTCTCGGAATGGCGCCGATATAGGGCAGGCCGGTGGTCGTGGTGCCGAAGGAACCGGTCCAGGCAAATTCAGGCCTGACGTCGAGACGTGGAAACAGCCGGCTAAGTTTTGCGGCGATGCGCGCGCTCTTGTCGGCGATCAGTTCGTCGCGGCGTGCCTCGTCGATGAAGTCCTCGTCCTCGCCGCCGCAGATGACCCTGCCGTCGGCTGTCGCCCTGGCGTAGAGATAGGGCTCTGATGCTTCCCAGATGAAAGCTGCCTGCGGCCAGAGCTTTCGCGGCTGCGGGCGTGTCGCTATAGCCCAGGTCGAGATGATCCGGTGAGCGGCCGCCGGCACGATGTCGACCAGTTCATAGCCGGTGGCCAGAACAACATGCCGCGCCGTGATCGTCGGGCCACCCTTGGTCGCCACGACCACCGCGTCGGCACTGTCCTCGATCCTCGTTGCCTCGACGGGGGCGTGGAAACATGCCTTGCGCTCCAACGCCTTCAACAGCAGCCCGGCGGTCAGCTTGCGCGGGTCGAGCGCGATATTGCCGTGGCTGAGGATGGCGCCGTCACGGGCGATGCCGTAGCGCTCGACCAGCTGCTGCGGAGTGAGATAGGTTGCGGCGATACCCGCTTGCCGGCGGGCTTCGGTTTCGTCCCGCAGTTCCGAAGCGCTGAGCATGGTGCCGGCCAGATAGAGCGATTGGGTACGGCTCAGGCGGCAGTCTATGGCCAGATCCTCGATACGACCGGCCAGACTGGAAATGGCGAGCCGCGAGCGTCTCCAGGCCTGCTGCGCTTTGGACTCGCCGATCATCTTGATCAACACTGAAAGCGGCTGGTCGAGTTCGAATTCGACCAGTGCCGTGGTCGCGGCGGTCGAGCCTTTCACCGGTCCGCGCCGGTCGATGCAGATCACGGAATGGCCGTCCGCCGTCAGTACTTCGGCCATCATGGCGCCGCTGATGCCCATGCCGACGATCAGCACATCGACCTTGGCGTCACGGGTCAGCGCGGTCGTCGGCACCGCGGGCGCCCGATAGGCGGACCAGACGGGCCGGCCAGTTCTGAGGTCGAGTTGGCGGGGCATCGAACGCTCCGGAAGGTGCGCCTCAACGCCCCGGAGTGGCCGTTGTTCCGGCGTCAGGCCCAGCCGGAGAGTTCGCGCCGCACCAGCGCCTCGATCACCGCCATGCCCTCGGCGCTGTCGTTGAGACAAGGGATGTGGGCGAAGTTCTTGCCGCCGGCATGATGGAAGGTTTCGGCGGCCTCGCGGCCAATCTCGTCCAGCGTCTCGATGCAGTCGACGGAAAAGCCGGGATTGACGATGGCGATCGACTTCACACCGTCCTTGCCCAGTTTCTCCACCGTCTTGTCGGTATAGGGCTGCAGCCATTCCTGCGCGCCGAAGCGCGACTGGAAGGTGATGATCAGTTTCTTGTCATCCCAGCCGAGCCGTTCGCGCAGCAGGCGTGTCGTCTTCTGGCAGTGGCAATGATAGGGATCGCCCTTCTCGAAATAGGGCTTCGGGATGCCGTGATAGGAGGTGATGACAACCTCGGGTTCGAAATCGAGCGTCGCCAGATGCTGTTCGATCGAACGCGCCAGCGCCTCGATGTAGACCGGCTCGTCATAGTAGGACGGCACGCTGCGCACCGCAGGCGCGCGACGCATCTTCATCAAAGCGCGAAACAGCTGGTCATTGGCGGTCGCGGTGGTGGTCGCCGAATATTGCGGGTAGAGCGGGAATGAAAGAATGCGGTCGCAGCCTTGCGCGACCAGCCTCTCGACGACGCTTGCCGTCGACGGATTTCCGTACCGCATTGCCCAATCGACCACGACATTGGGCAGGTCGCGCAATGCCTCGGCCAGTTTCTCGCTCTGAGCGCGCGTATAGGTGCGTAGCGGCGACTCGTTCTTCTCCCGGTTCCAGATCCTGGCGTAGTTGGCGCCCGACTTCTTCGGCCGCATGGTGAGCACCAGGCCATAGAGGATCGGATACCAGACCGCCTTGTTGAGCTCGATGACACGCGGATCGGACAGGAATTCCCTGAGATAGCGCCACATCGGCTTGAAATCGGTACCGTCCGGCGTGCCGAGATTGATCAGTACGACGCCCACCTTGCCCGCCTTGACCGGCAGGTGGCCGGCAGGCAGGGGGCCGATGGCTTTCGCGGCTTTGGCATCGACGGAGGTGGAACGCGACATAAGGGTTCTCCAGGAGACGCGAACCTAACCATCTTGCGCGCGCTTTCAATGCAGCGTCTGGCCGCACCTTAGCCTGAAAACACAAAACCCGCCCGGTTTCCCAGGCAGGCTTGGTGCTGGAAGAGGTAAAGTGAGGCTACTTCGCTGGAATGGTCAGCGATGCGCCGGGCATAAGCCGGTGCGGCCTCTGAGCCTTGTTGGCATCATAGATGAGCTTCCACTTGGTCGCGTCGCCATAGGCCTTCTTTGCCAGGTCCCAGTAGGTATCGCCGGCAACGATCACATGGTTGCCCGTAGCCGGCGCGGCCTCGGCGGGTTTTGCCGGCTCGGCGGGCGCGGGGGCTGCCGGGGCAGATGCTGCCGGTGCAGGAGCCGTCTCGGCCGGCTTTGCCGGCTCGGCAGGTGCAGCCTCTGTCGACATGGCCGGCGGCTTGTTGGCGATATCGCCGGAGTTGGCGGGCAGTTCAGGCATTGCCGGTGCCGCGTCCGCGGGCTTCGCCGGTTCGGCCGGCTTGGCGGCTTCGGCCGGCGCTGGCTTCGCCGGTTCGGCGGGCTTTGCCGCCGCGACCGTCGCGGCAATCTCGGTGATGCGGCCGTCGAGCTTGGGCGTGTAGGGCCGATGCGCGCCGAGATAGTCGGCAACCACCTGTTCGAGGCCGGGGCCGTAGTCGTAGGCCTTCTTGGCCTTTTCGGCGAAGACCTTGTAGCCGTCGCCACCCTGGCGGACATAATTGTTGGTGGCGACCAGATAGTCCTTGTCGGGATTGATCGGCGCCCAGGCGCCGTTCTCCATCACTTCGACCGACTTGACCCGGCCGGCATTGGGCGCGACCGACTTGTCGAAGGAATATTTCAGGCCGGCGACCTGCGGGAAGCGGCCGGCGCCGTCCTCGATCTGGCTGAGGCCGCTTTCGAGGCCGGCGACCAGGTCCTTGCCGGAGATCTGGAAGGTCGCCAGCGTGTTCTGGAACGGCAGCACCGTCAGCACCTCACCCATGGTGACGGTGCCCTTGTCGATCGAGGCACGCAGGCCGCCGCCATTGGAGATGACGATCTCGACGCCCTGTCCCTTGACGCGGTCGAGGATGGCGTCGGAAACGAGGTTGCCCATCGCGCATTCATGGACGCGGCAGCTCTCACGGCTGCCGTCGATGACGTCGGTGGTCTCGGCGACTTCCTTGTTCTTCAAGGCTTCGATCGGCGCGCCAAGCTCCTTGATGCGGGCGAGCACGGCAGGATCAGGCGTGATCGACTTGTCGAGAGAGATCGGATCGCCGCTCGCCGATTTGACGACACCATTGTCGTCGAACACGACCTTGAACTCGCCGAGATATTTCGAATAGGACGCCGCCTGCACGACCGGCACCTTGTAGCCGTCGGGATTGTCGGCCATCGTCGGATAGGGGCCTGCCGCCTTCGGATCGGTATTCGACAAAAGCGTATGGCTGTGGCCGCCGACGACCACGTCGATGCCCGGGATCTTGGCGATGACGTCGCGCTCCCGGTTGTAGCCGATATGGGTCACGGCGATGATCTTGTTGACGCCTTGCGCCTTGAGCTTCTCGACCTCAGCGGTGATCGACTTGACGTCGTCCGCGATGGCGATGTTGGGGCCGGGGGAGGCGAGTTCGGGCGTGTCGTTGGTGACGGCACCGACAATGCCGATCTTCTGGCCGCCGACCTCCACGACGATCGACGGCTTGATCTTGCCCGCCGCGCCGGACTTGTCGTTGGGCACGACATTGGCACTGACGACCGGAAACTTCGCCTTGTCGAGATAAGGCACCAGCGCGCTCTCGCCGTCGTCGAATTCGTGGTTGCCGAGCGTCACAGCGTCGGGTTTTATCTGATTGAGGAATTCCTCTTCCACGGCGCCCTTGTAGGTGGTGTAGAACAGCGATCCTTGGAAGCTGTCACCTGCATTGAGCAGCAGTACGTTCTGGCCTTCGAGCTTCTTGCGTTCCTGGGCGATCGCGGTGACCAGCCGGCCGGCGCCGCCGATGCATTCGCCCTTGGTCTCCTCATCGGCCGAACAGGTCGATTCGTATTTGTTGTTGCCTTCGAT
This sequence comes from Mesorhizobium sp. LNHC232B00, assembly GCF_000502435.1. Classification (NCBI taxonomy): domain Bacteria; kingdom Pseudomonadati; phylum Pseudomonadota; class Alphaproteobacteria; order Hyphomicrobiales; family Phyllobacteriaceae; genus Mesorhizobium; species Mesorhizobium sp. LNHC232B00. The sequence continues at coordinate 154,918 of NZ_AYWP01000009.1, read as the reverse complement.
GCGGCTGTGCCAATCGTTGAAATGCAAAATGTTCAGTGTGTAGTCGGCAAAGGATGCGCCGGCCGACAGGCCGAGCGTCGATACGGAAAGGGCGGCAATGGCGGCAAGCTTCTTCATCTTCGTCTCCCGGCAGGCTGATCAGAGGCGTTTAACACCCTTGCTTGACTGGGACATAACAGCCAGCATTTTGACCATGTTCCCATCGCGTTTCGGCAGACGCAAGCGGAAATGCCGGCTGTATTTTCCGGCGAAAACCCCGGGGTGTTTTCTGGCGCAAAAAAAGGGACCGCGGCCTGTTGACCGCCGTCCCTCGTGAGGCGCTATGAGGCGAACCCCTGCTCGTTCAGGTGCGTCGCGTCAGCACGAAGTTCTGGCCGGACGAACTGGTGCAGTTCAGCTGGCTGGTCGACACCAGCAGGCAGTTGAAGCTGACACCGGTCTGGCGGATCAGCGATGTGCCGTTGATCTGCACCGACGTGGCGCCGGTCATCGTGTAGCTGCCATCCGCCAGCTTCTGGCCGGTGTCGGTGGCCACCGTCGCGAATTTCCCGGCGGTGAAGGTCGACAGGCCGGTGCCCTTGGCGTCGATCCAGGAGCCTTCGACGCCTTTCGGCGAGGCTGCCATCGGCGGCTCGCCGGGACCGCTGGTGGCACAGGCAGCAAGCATCGAGGCCACAGCACCCGCCATGCCCATCGAAAGAAATTTGCGCGCAATAGTCATATGAAATCCTCTCCAAACGCATCGGCCCAAAAATCGGCTTCGATTTTGGAAAGCACGATGCGAACGCCCAAAGTGCTAGAGTGTGCCTTGTGCGCCCAACGGGACGCACAAGGCTGTCTAGGCCGCATCCCTTCAATCGCCCGATTTCCGGGCGATTGCAAGGTAATGGGGCATGCTATCGGACGAGGATGTTGCGGAATTGCCACGGGTCCCTGCGGTCGAGGTCCTCCGGGAACAGGCCCGGGCGCCTGTCGAGCGGTGTCCAGTCGGTGTAGTAACCCTTGACCGGCCCGAGATAGGGCAACTGCACGTCGAGGCAGCGCCTGTAGTCCATTTCGTCGGCCTCGACGATGCCGGCGTCCGGATTTTCCAGAGCCCAGACCATGCCGGCGAGGACCGCCGAGGTGACCTGCATGCCGGTGGCGTTCTGATAAGGCGCCAGCTTGCGCGCCTCGGCCAGCGAAAGCTGCGAGCCATACCAGTAGGCGTTCTTGTCATGGCCGTAGAGCAGGACGCCGAGCTCGTCGACGCCGTCGACCAGTTCGTTCTCGTCGAGCACGTGGTGCACCGGCTGCGGCTTGCCGGCGGCGCCGAACATCTCGTCCAGCGACAGCATCGCATCGTTGCAGGGATGATAGGCATAGTGGCAGGTCGGGCGGTACTGGACCTTGCCCTTCTTGGAACGCACCGTGAAGAAATCGGCGATCGAGATCGCCTCGTTGTGCGTCACCAGCAGGCCGTACTGGGCGCCCGGCGTCGGGCACCACGAGCGCACGCGCGTGTTGGCGCCCGGCTGCTCCAGATAGATCGCGGCCTTGGAGCCATGCTTGTGCTTCTTGCCGTTCTTCGGCATCCATTTTTCGTGCGTGCCCCAGCCAAGTTCGGCCGGCTGCAAGCCTTCGGAGATGAAGCCCTCGACCGACCAGGTGTTCCAGAACACATCCATCGGCTTCGGCTTCTTGGTGCGCTGCGTGTCGCGCTCGGCGATGTGGATGCCCTTGACGCCGGCCTTCTTCATCAGCTTGGCCCAGCCTTCGCGATCTTCCTGCGCGGGCTCCGAGAATTCCAGGCCAAGATCGGTGGCGAGATTGACCAGCGCCTGCTTGACGAACCACGAGACCATGCCGGGATTGGCACCGCATGTGGAGACCGCCGTGGCGCCGCCGGGCCTGTCGTGCTTTTCCTTGATCAGGGCTTCGCGCAGCGCATAGTTGGTGCGGCTGGCATTGTCGGCCTTGGCGTCGAAATAGAACCCGAGCCAGGGCTCGACGACAGTGTCGATGTAGAGCACGCCGAGCTTGCGGCAGAGCCGCATCAGGTCGACCGAGCCGGTATCGACCGACAGGTTGACGCAAAAGCCCTGGCCGCCGCCATTGGTCAGCAGCGGGGTCAGGAGCTTCTTGTAATTCTTCTCGGTCACCGCTTCCTGGACGAAGGCGATGCCGCGCTCGTCGAGCAGCTTGCGGTCGGTGTCGCGCGGGTCGAGGACCGTCATGCGCGACTTGTCGAACTTGAAATGGCGCTCGATCAGCGGCAGCGTTCCCCGTCCGATCGAGCCAAAGCCGATCATCACCACAGGGCCGGTGATCTCACCGTAAACGGGCCAGTTTTCAGTCGCCATTTTATCGAGCACTCCTTCAAGCATGTACAAAAGCCGGGCAAACACGTGCAAAACCAGGGGGCATTCTCGCCCACCGGCCATGCGCTACATCACAGATCATTGTCATAAACCAGCGAAAAGCGCCAACCCGGGACTACCCGTCCTTGGCCATGTGGTTAAGGACGGCGACCAGCCGGTCGCGGTCCGGTGTCAGGCCCTTGTAGTCGAGCTGAGCAAGGTCGAGCGCATCGAGTTGGGCGGCGAAGGACAGCGCCAGCGTCGCCCTGTTCGGATGCCGTGCCAGCACGGCGAGCGGGTCGAGATGGATGCGGATGGTGAACAGGATATCGCCCGACGCGGGAAGCTTGCGCAGCGTCTGCCGTTCGACGCGGATGAAGGCGTGCGCCTTGACGTCACCGTCAGGGAAGCGTGTCGGCCGGTTGGTGGCACGGTCGATGCGCTCGACATTGGACAGCGGATGGTAGAGCGCATTGTCGGCCTGGATCGACCAGTTGAAGCGCTCGACCGCCTGGCCCTGCAGGCCGTCGAACATGCGGTTGATCAGTTCTGCCGGCCGCGTGCCCGGACCGAAGCCCGGCACGGGCTCGTGAATCTGCTGCAGCGGCTTGCCGAATTTTTCGAGCAGCGACCAGGACGAAGGAAAGCACAGCGAGCCGGCTGCGAGCCGCCAGCCACTGTCGTCGCGGCGCATCAGGATCAGGTCTTCCTGGACCAGCAGCGATGCCGCGACCAGCGGTGCGTCTGCGAGACCCGAAGGGAGCGCAGGGTGGTTCGCGGCGTCCATCACCTCGATGCCCATATCGGTGCGGCGATGGGTGCGCGGAAATCTCCCGGGCAAATACGCGCCGAGCAATTCGAGCACTTCCTGCTGCGCGTCCCGCGTGCCGTGCTCCTCCTCGACGAAAACCCGCTCCGGGATTTCGGCATAGAGCCGGCGCTTCTCGGCGAGGTAAGGCAGAAGATGGCCGTCGACCTCGATCCAATCCGCCGGATCGAGCGGCTTCAGCCCGATGGTGAAGAGTTTCGACGAGCCGTCATAGGGCGTATGGGTGGGCAAGGAGGTCATGGTTCAGATCAATTTTGCCGGGATCAGTCCGCGCAGCGAATTGCCGACGAACAACGCCTTGGCGGATTTCAACTCGTCCAAGCTGTAGATCGCTTCCCGGGCGCGGCCTTCGTCCAGAAGCTCGGCGCGCAGTACGCCAGGCAGCAAGCCGCAGTCGAGTCGGGGCGTTGCCAGCACGCCATCACCGAAATCGGCGAAGACATTGGTGATCGTGCCTTCGCAGATTTCGCCACGCTCATTGGCCAGGAGCACTTCGTCGGCCTGGGTGGCGAGATATTCGGAGCGGGCATGCGTGTAGAGCTGTCGACGGCTGGTCTTGTGGCGCAGCAGCATATTGCCTGAATCGAGCTTTGTCCGCGCCAACCGCAGCACCCAGACCTTGTCGGCGGCGAGCGCTTCATAAGGCTGCGCGGAGGCGCTCGCCTCGCCACGGCGCGACAGAGCGAGCCGCGTGCGCATGGCGATGGGGGAGCCGCCGACCGCGCTGCTCAGGGCCTCGCCGATCCTGTCCGGATCATGGCTGAAGCTCAGTTCCGCCGCCGAGCCATAGAGGCGCGCAAGGTGGCGATCGAAGCGCAGGAAACCGCTGTCCGGCTCCCAGCGCATGGTCTCGATCAGCTCGAAATCGGTGGCGTTCCCGTCGCGAAGCGGGCCTTGAGCAGGCACTCCTGATACTCCTCTTGCGCCGTCGAATCGAAGACGATGCCGCCACCGACATTGTAGACGGCCTCGCCGCTGGAAAAGAGCGATATGGTGCGGATCGCCACCGAAAAGCGCATGGTGCCGCCGGGGGCGATCCAGCCGATGGCGCCGCAATAGACGTCGCGGGGCGTGCTTTCCAGATCGTGCAGGATTTCCATGGCGCGGATCTTCGGCGCGCCGGTGATCGACCCGCAGGGAAACAGCGCCGCGAAGATCTGGCGGATCGAGAGCCCGGGCAGCAGTTTCGCCCTGACGTCGCTCACCATCTGGTGAACGGTCGGATAGCTCTCGATGCGGAAGAGCGCCGGCACGTCCAGCGTGCCGACCTCGCTGATCAGCGAGATGTCGTTGCGCAGGAGGTCGACGATCATCCGGTTCTCGGCTTGGTTCTTCTCGTCGTTGCGCAGGAAGTTTTTCTGCCGTTCGTCCTCGGCTTTGGTCGCGCCGCGCGGTGCGGTGCCCTTCATCGGATGCGTCTCGATCATACCGCCGGCGTCGATCTCGAAGAACAGTTCGGGCGAGCGCGACAGCACTACGGGGTCACCGAGCGCGACCAGTGCGCCATACTTCACCGGTTGGCGTTCGGTCAGCGCATCGAAGGCGGCAAGCGGGTCGCCCGACCATTGCGCCCGCACCGGAAAGGTCAGATTGCCCTGGTAGCAATCACCTTGCCTGATGTGCTGGTGCAGCCGTGCGAAGCGCTTCTCGTAATCCTCGAACGACCATGCCGCCATTGCATCGAAGATCGGGCCGTTGGTCGGCGCGGCGCGCTGAGGCACCGCTTCTTCGACCGGGGCATCGAAAACGCCGAGGCAGACCAGCGGCGCTCGGCGTCCGCTTGGCAGCAAGGGAACCAGCTTCGGCTCGAGCAGGTAACCCGCTTCGTAGGAGAAATAGCCGGCCAGCCACTTGCCGGCATCGTGCGCGGCCTGCGCGGCCTCCAGCGCCGGCCGGAAGTCCTTTTCCGCATGCGCCACGATGATATCGGCCGGCCGGTCGAAAACGAGCTGGCGCGCGCTTTCGTCGTTGCGGAAAATGGCGGCGGGCAGGGACATGGGACTCGGGTGCTGCGGTCAATGAAGCCGTTGACCGCTCTATATGGGGGGCCGTTCGCACGCAATCGAGGGAACGGCACGCTGCCACTCAAAGCCGACCTCTGCCGGGCCGATCTCTGCTGGCTCTGTCCGCTCAAAACAAACCGGCGGCGTCTTGGCGCCGCCGGTTAATCGCAGTGTCTATCGGTCAGGAGTTGCTGGCGGTTCCGGCTGTCGGGAACTGCTTGGCGAATTCCTTTTCGTTGCCGGCGGCGAGCAGCTTGGCCTGCTCGATCCAGCGTTCGCGCGCGATGCGGCCGTCGAAGTTCATCACGTCCTCGATACGCTTGATGTCGGCGGCGGTCCAGGCGGCGATCTGGGCGAAGGAAGTCACGCCTTGCGCCTTGAGGAGTTTCTCGTTGACCGGGCCGATACCGATCAGCCGGCGCAGATTGTCGGGTTTGCCGGAGGCGGCCTTGGCCGCCGGCGGCGCGGCCTTCTTCGCTGCTGAGGCCTTGGGAGCGGCCGCGCTCTTGGTTGCCGAGCCGGCGGCCGCGGATTTGCTCGCAGCGGGTTTGGCTGGTGCCTTGGCCGCCGCCGGCTTTGCCGCGGCCGGTTTGGCTGGCGCGGCCTTGGCCGCTGCAGCCTTGGCCGCTGCCGGAGCTGATTTGGCCGTGGCCGGCGTCGACATCAGGGCGGCCGACGGTTGACTTGCGGCCTTTGCCGCGCCGGCTCCGGCGGAAGCCTGCGCGTCACGCAGCTGGCGCTCGAGATCCGAGCGGGTCTTGCCGCAGGCATTCAATTCACCCGTCAGGCGGTCGCTGTCGGCACGCAGCCTGTCGCGCTCGCTGCGGGTGCGGTCGAGATCGCCGCGCAAGCTGTCGAGCTCACCACGCAGACGTCCCCAGATGAACCAGCCAACCAACACACCCACAAGGAACGCCAGGAGCATGTAGAAAAAAGTGCCCATTGTCTCTCTCCAGTCAGATCCGTCTGCCGCGGTATGGATTCATGACCTTCGGCGAAGGACTACTTGATGGTGATTCCGCGGCGCGGAACAGCCGGCTTCGGTCGAGCTGTCGGCGATCGGCTTGCTGCCATGCCAACGGCCGTTGTCGCGTTCGCCGGAGCGCTACGGTCGGCCGAGATTTTTCCTCGCCGATCCGCGTGCGCTCCGGCTGAGCTTGGAGCAAAGGCTACCATAGGGCTTGCGGAAAGCTATCGGAAAACTTGCCGCCGAGAGTTGTTGAAGAACAAATATTTAGCGCAGGAATGGTGCTGCCCCAACATGCACTTCGGCTAAACTGTTCTCCTCTGCGAGAGAGGCCTCAACCGTCCAGCGCTTCCAGTTCGTCGATGAGACCGCCGATCACGCCGAGCCCGATCTGCCAGAACGCCGGATCGGTGGCGTCGAGACCAAAGGGGGCCAGAAGCTCGGAGTGATGCTTGGTGCCGCCGGCGCGCAGCATCTCGAAATACTTGTCCTGGAAGCCGCGCTCGGCGTTCTGGTAGACCGCATAGAGCGAGTTCACCAGGCAGTCGCCGAAAGCATAAGCGTAGACGTAGAAGGGCGAATGGATGAAGTGCGGGATGTAAGTCCAGAACACTTCATAACCCTCGCGCAATTTGATCGCGGGTCCCAGGCTTTCCGCCTGCACCTCGAGCCAGAACTGGCCGAGCCGGTCGGATGTCAGTTCGCCGTTGCGGCGCTCGGCATGCACCTTGCGCTCGAATTCGTAGAAGGCGATCTGGCGCACCACCGTGTTGATCATGTCCTCGACCTTCTGGGCGAGCATGGCCTTGCGCTCGCGCCTGTCGGTGGTCTGCTCGAGCAACGAGCGGAAGGTCAGCATCTCGCCGAAGACGGAGGCCGTCTCGGCCAGCGTCAGCGGTGTCGAGGCCATCAGCGCGCCTTGGCCGGCGGCCAGCACCTGGTGCACGCCGTGACCAAGTTCATGCGCCAGCGTCATCACGTCGCGCGGCTTGCCCATGTAGTTGAGCAGCACATAGGGGTGAGCCGACGGCACGGTCGGGTGGGCGAAGGCGCCGGGCGACTTGCCCGGGCGCACCGGGGCATCGATCCAGTTGCGGTCGAAGAAAGTGCGTGCGATCTCGGCCATCTGCGGCGAGAAGCGCTGATAGGCCGACAGCACGGTGTTCCTGGCCTCGTCCCAGCCGATCACCGCTTGCGGCGTCTCCGGCAGCGGCGCGTTGCGGTCCCAGTGGTTCATCACCTCCATGCCAAGCCACCGCGCCTTCATCTGGTAATAGCGGTGCGACAGGCGCGGATAGGCCTCGCGCACGGCGGTGGCGAGCGCATCGACCACGCTGCGCTCGACCCGGTTGGCGAGGTGGCGTGAATCGGCGATGTCCTCGAAGCCGCGCCAGCGGTCCGAGATTTCCTTGTCCTTGGCCAGCGTGTTGGTGATCAGGGTGAAGGTGCGCAAATTCTTGCGGAAAGTCGCGGCCAGCGCCTCGGAGGCCCGGCGCCGGACTTCACCATCAGCATCCTGCAGGCGGTTGAGCGCCGGCTCCAGCGTCAGTTCCTCGCCATCGACGTCGAAGCGAAGGTCGGTCATCGTTTCGTCGAACAAGCGGTTCCAGGCGCCGCGCCCGGTGATCGACTTCTCATGGAAAAGCTGCTCGACGCGGTCCTCGAGCTGATAGGGCTTGTCCATCCTGAGGTCGAGCACCCATGGCCGGTAGTGGCCGAAAGCGGGGTCGCCGGCCAGCGCGCCTTCGATCGCCGCGTCGTCGATCAGGTTTAGTTCGAGCGCGAAGAACAGAAGATGCGCGCTGGCGTCAGTCATCTTCTCCTGGATGTCGCCATAGAGCTTGGCGCGCGCCGGGTCGGCTGTGTTGCCGGCATAGATCAAGCCGGCATACGAGACGATGCGGCCGATCAGTTCCTCCAGCGCCTCATAGGCCACCAGCGCCTCGCCCAGCCTGCCGGCGCTGCCGCGCTCGGCTTCGGCCGCCAGCGTGCCCTTCCAGCGGGCCTCGAAGGCGATCGCATCGGCAGCGGCCCTGGCGATGTCACGCTTCAGCTCCGGCGCGTCCATGCCAGGGTAAAGGTCGGCAAGGTTCCATTCCGGCAGATCGCCAAGCCCGGCCGCGCCCTGACCGGACGCTGGCGCCGCAAGCCGCCGACCAAACATCATGCGCATCGACAATACCTTCTGTGATCAACGAGTCAGAATCTGGGGTCAGAATCAAAGGGAATGGAGAAGCCGGTCAAATCCTAAGGAATTCGTTCACCGGGTTTTTTGAAACCTTATTTAGAACCCTGTGCCAAGATGATCCATGGGGATTTCGGGCGCGGGCAACTCAAGACAGTCATGACAGGTTCCATACTCATAGTCGATGACGATCCCGTGCAGCGCCGGCTGCTCGAGGCTGCGGTGACGCGGTTCGGCCATACGGCAATCGTCGCCGACGGCGGTGCCGCGGGTCTCGAAGTGCTCGACGGGCCCGGCGCTCGCGACGTCTCCGTCGTCATCCTCGACCTGGTCATGCCCGGCCTCGACGGCATCGGTGTGCTGAAGGCGATGCGCGAGCGTGACATCAGCGTGCCGGTCATCGTGCAGACCGCCCAAGGCGGCATCGAAACCGTGGTTTCGGCGATGCGCCATGGCGCGTTCGATTTCGTCGTGAAGCCGGCTTCGCCCGACAGGCTGCAGGCCGCGATTGCCAATGCGCTCAAGGTCGAGGCGGTCGAGGGCGAGGTCAAGCGCACGTCGCGCAAGCGCGGCGGACTGCTGACCTTCAAGGACATGATCACGCACAGTCCGGCCATGGACAGGGTGATCCGCCTTGGCCAGAAAGCGGCGGCGTCCAATATCCCGATCCTGATCGAAGGCGAATCCGGCGTCGGCAAGGAACTGGTGGCACGCGCCATCCAGGGCAGCGGCGACCGCCGTTCGAAACCCTTGGTCACCGTCAATTGCGGCGCCATTCCCGACAATCTGGTCGAATCGATCCTGTTCGGCCACGAGAAGGGCTCGTTCACCGGCGCCACCGACAAGCACACCGGCAAGTTCGTCGAAGCGCATTCGGGTACGCTGTTCCTCGACGAGATCGGCGACCTGCCGCTCGACGTGCAGGTCAAGCTGCTGCGTGCCGTGCAGGACGGCGAGGTCGATCCGGTCGGCGGCCGCGCCACCGTCAGGGTCGACATCAGGCTGATCTCGGCCACGCACCGCAACCTCCTGCAGCAGGTCAAGGACGGAAAGTTCCGTGAGGATCTGTTCTATCGGCTGAACGTCTATCCGATCTTCGTGCCGCCGCTGCGCGACCGCCGCGACGACATCCCACACCTGGTCACGCATTTCATGGAGAAGGTGGCGCCTGCCGACCCGCGCCATCGCCTGACGGGCATTTCGGCGGCGGCGCTTGCCGTGCTGCAGGCCTATGACTGGCCGGGCAACATCAGGCAATTGGAGAACGCGGTCTTCCGCGCCTCAGTGCTGTGCGAAGGCGACGTGCTGACGGTCGATGATTTCCCGCAGATCCGGGCGCAGGTGGAAGGCACCGTCAACCTCGAAACCGATGGCGATAACGAAGCAGACGCTCTCGCGCCGCCACCGCTGGAGCCCCGCGATGAGGATGTCGTGCCCGGCGATGCCGTTCCGGCAAGTGGGCACGACCAAGCTGTCAGGACCCAGCCTCGCTTCGGCACTGTGAGGGCGCTCGACGAACGCGGCAATGTGCGGGCGTTGGCCGATGTCGAACTCGAGATGATCAAGCTCGCCATCGATCACTACAACGGCCAGATGAGCGAAGTCGCCCGCCGCCTCGGCATCGGCCGCTCGACCCTTTACCGCAAGCTCAAGGAATACGGCATCGACCCGGAAACCGGGCGTATCGACCGCCTCGCCTCCTGAGCGGCGCAAGGCCGGGACCAGCTTGCCCTGTCATGGTGCAGTCCTTGCACCGTCCCGGCCGGATTATGACGGACTGAGAGCGGTGCCCGACAGGTGGCGATCACGCATTAAGGCTAATGGTAACAGATCGTGTTTCGGCCAAGGGCGGAAACGTGATCTAAACCAGCGGTTTACCAAGAAACCCTGCGAACAATTTTTGACGGGATATCGCCATGGTGTTACCGCATTTCGGCTTCAATAAGCGATGATTAACCATTAGGATCGATATTCGGATGTGAAAACGACACATCCGTTTGGGCAAATCCGGGGACAAACGGCAGCCTGCAAGGCCTTTTGATTTGAACAGAATCGAACGACTCACAAACGGGCGGCATCATCATTTGCGCGTCTGGCCAAGATGGCTGGCAGCGGTGATTGTCGCATTTGGTTTTGTTGCCGCGGCCGCCACGGGCGCCCAGGCCGAAGTTCGTTCGCTGAAGCTCTATCACCTCCACACCCACGAGAAGGCCGAGATCGTCTACAAGCGCAATGGCCGCTACATTCCCGAGGGTCTGAGGAAGATCAACATCATCCTGCGCGACTGGCGGCGCAACGAGCCGACCAAAATGGATCCGCGCCTGCTGGACCTGGTCTGGGAGGCGTATCGGGAAAGCGGCGCCACCGACTATATCCAGGTCGTCTGCGGCTACCGCTCGCCGGCGACCAACTCGATGCTGCGCAGCCGCAGCCGGGGCGTCGCCGAGAAGAGCCAGCACATGCTTGGCAAAGCGATGGACTTCTACATTCCCGGCGTGCCGCTGAAGAAGCTGCGCAACATCGGCCTCAAGATGCAGGGCGGTGGCGTTGGCTATTACCCTACCTCCGGTTCGCCGTTCGTCCACATGGATGTCGGCAATGTACGCCATTGGCCCGGCATCAGCCGCCAGGAACTGGTCAGCCTGTTCCCCAATGGCAAGACACTGCATGTGCCGAGCGACGGCCGGCCGCTGCCGGGCTATGAGCAGGCGCTCGCCTCCTACAAGGCGCGCAGCGGCTCCGGCACACCCAACATCGAACTGGCCAGCGCCGGCGGCAGCGGCAAGAAGTCCGGCGGGTTCCTCTCCGCATTCTTTGGCGGCGGCGACGATGAAGCCGACGACAGCGCCGATGTCGAAACCGCTTCGGCCGCACCCGCGCCCAAGCCGAGAAACGTGAAGCCGCTGGCCACTGCCAAGAGCAGCAACCTGCCGGGCATCGCCATCGTCGCGCCCGAGAATGCGCAGCGCGCCGAAATTCCGCAGGTCGCCGACGAGCAGGCTCCGGAGCCGCAGACGGACACGCCGGAGACGATCATCGCGGCGCTGCCTGCCAAGGAGATCCCGCTGCCCGACTTCGCGCCGCGGCCGAAGGCTGATGTCGGCGTGCAGCAGCCTGAGAATGTTCCGTTCGCCACGGCGGATGCCACGGCCACCACCGAACAGGCCGTGGCGACCGCGCAGGCGCCGGCGGACATGCCTTTCGGCAAGGCCGACCCCGCGGCAATGGCGGCTGCCGCCGCCGCCGATCCGGCGCAGGTTGCCGTCAACAACATCCCATTGCCGACCTGGCGTCCCGAACACTCGTTGCCGGCCGATCTTGCACCGCCGCCCAGCAAGGATGTGTTGATGGCGCTGGCCGAGACAGCTGATCAAGACAAGTCCGCCACGGATGCGTTCTCGGTGCTGCCGACGGCGCGTCCGGCACCGGCCAAGCCGGATGCCGTCAAGGCCGTGCTCGACGAAGCCAATGCCCAACTCGCCAATGCCCAGATCGCCAATGCCCAGATTGCCAATGCACAGGTTGCCAATGCACAGGTCGGCGGCGGTGACGAATACCAGCTTGCCTCGCTGTCCCAGGAACCGCGCTCGGCCTTCAACGATCCGTCCGCCGTCGATGCGGCATCGCCTCGCCAGGCTGTTGCCGCCCGTCCGGCCGGTTCCGATCCGGCAGCCGCGATCGGCGCCGGCGTGAAGACGACCCGCAAGGAAGCCAGGGCCACCGCCCGCGACCAGAAGCCCGGCCCCAAGGCCGTGGTGGTTGCAGCCGCGCCTCAGGCCGCCCGCTGGGCGCTGACCAGCGGCGAGACCGTCGCCGCCGTTTCGAGTGCGACGACCGCACCGGGCTACGCCTACAATATCGTGCATACGCCGCCGAGCGAGGTCTATACTGCCGGCTTCCAGTCGGGCGACCCAGTGGCCGACCCCAATCGCTTCACCGGCAACGCCGTCAAGTTCATGTCGGTCGCCCGCTTCCAGACGAAGTAACCGACCAGCCAATCGCAAAAGCCGCGCCGGGCAGCCCGCGCGGCTTTTTGCTCTTCAATATTACCCATTCGATGCTTGAAAGGCTCGCCGGTCATCACCGTCGGGAGCCAGATCACGCGAGACTGAACTTCTCGTGAGATCGGAACGATGAACCCATTTCCAGGTCACTATCTGCGCGTGCCAACCTGGGGATATTCATGAAGAAGATTCTACTGGCATCAGTTCTGGCACTGGCGGCGTCGTCGGCTGCGATTGCTCCCTCGCAAGCCGAAACCGTGATCATCAAGAACGGCAAGCATCACTGCAGGACCAAGGTGGTCAAGCATTGGGTTCACCACCACAGGGTGGTCGACAAGGTCAGGGTCTGCAATTGATCCAGGACCGATAGGATCCGGTGAATTGGCCCGGTCGGCGGGAGTCGGCCGGGCTTTTCATATGCCGGCTGACGCGGCTCTTGCACTGGTTCCGAGTTGACCTGTCTGGAAGTCACCGCGAGCTTTCGTCCCCCCAAAACCGTGGTCACTTCTGGGCGGCGGCATCAGTCGACTTCCAGCGTAGCTGCTTCGCCCTTGGCCAGAAGCCGCGCTGCGTCACGCGACGGCGGCAGTCCGAAATGGCGCGCATATTCCCGGCTGAACTGGGATGCGCTTTCATAGCCGACGGCAAAGGCGACGCGCGTGGCGTTGCCCGACTCAGCGATCAGCAGATGACGCGCCTCCAGCAGACGGACCTGCTTCTGATACTGGATCGGGCTCATGGCGGTTGCCGCCTTGAAGTGGCGGTGAAACGAGGCGTTGCTCATATGCGCGAGTTCGGCCAATTCCGTCACGTCGATAGGCTCGTTGTAGTGCGATCGTATCCAGGCGATGGCGCGGCGGATCTGTGACAAGCGGCCGTCAGCGCGCGCGAGCTGGCGAAGCTTCGCGCCTTGCGGACCCTGCAACAGGCGGAATGCGATCTCGCGTTCGAGCATGGGCGCGAGCACGGGAATCTCTGCTGGCCGGTCGAGCAGCCGCAGCATGCGGCGCCATGCATCGAGCAGTTCGTCATCGGCCCGGTCGGTCACGAAGCTGTCGCCGTCGAGCGCCGGCTTGTGGTCGATGATCAAAGTGGCGATCAACTCGATGTCGAGGGCGAAGGCGACGGCCACGTAGGGACGGGCGCTGCTCGCCTCGACGAGCTGGCTGGTGGCGGGCGTTTCCACCGGATAGACGAAATAGCTGCCGGCGCCGTAGCGAAGCGTGCGGTCGCCGATCAGCACCGTTTTGGTCCCCTGCAGCACGAACAGCGCCGTCGGTTGGCAAAGCTCGGGCAGCGGCGGGGTCGCAACCTCGCTGCGGCCGATGGAAACACGCGGGATGGCTGTCTTTGTGCGCCGCCCATGCGCATGGCGGCCGGCGATCGCGATCAATTCCTGCAGAGTTTCTTCCATGTCTTCAGCATTGCCGATCCATGCGAGCCGCGCAACCGGTTGAGAGGATTAGGCAAGAGGACGCGAGTATCCGGCGCGCGAAACCGGTCGACGCAGGTCATTTCTAGGTCACCAAGAAGGAGACACGGACATGACGACGAACGTGAATGCGCTGGTCACCGGCGCCAACAAGGGCATCGGGTTTGAAACCGCTCGCCGGCTGGCGGCCATGGGGTTCAAGGTCTGGCTCGGCGCTCGCGATGCAGAGCGCGGGGAGACCGCGGCAAAGATGTTGCGCAACGAAGGGCTCGGCGTTGAATGGCTCGAACTCGACGTCGCCAGCGACGACAGCGTAACGGCCGCGGCCAAAACCTTGACGGCGCGGATATCCAGCCTTGATGCACTGGTCAACAATGCCGGCATTGCCCCCGGCTATGTCGACGCGCTGGGGCCGGACGGCCGCTACGAACGGCCGCCGAGCCGCGAGAGTGTCGCCGACATGAAGGCCACCTATGACGTCAACGTCTTCGGTCCGGTTCGCGTCATCCAGGCATTCCTGCCGCTCCTCCTGGCATCGCCCGCCGCCCGCATCGTCATGGTCAGCAGCTATCTCGGCTCGATCGCGCGCGCCGCTGATAACAGCCAGTCGCCCAATGTCATGGGCTATGGCAGCTCGAAAACAGCGCTCAATGCCATCACCGTGGCCTTCGCCCGAGAGCTTTCGCCGCGCGGCATCATGGTCAACGCCGCCGCTCCCGGCTACACCGCGACGGACCTCAATGCGCACAACGGCGGCCGCACGGTGCAGCAGGCTGCCGGAATCATCGTGCAGCTGGCGACGCTGAAGGCCGGCAGCCCCACCGGCGGCTATTTCGATGAGAATGGTCCGTTGCCCTGGTGAGCGATGGCTACTTCCGAAGCTGGCTCGCGGCGCGTGCGAGGGCTTCGATCTCGTCCCATTTGCCGGCCTTGACCATGTCGTCGGGCGCGACCCAGGAACCGCCGACGCAGATCACGTTCGGCAGGCTGAGGTAGTCGGCCGCGTTCTTGCCGGTGATGCCGCCGGTCGGGCAGAATTTGACATCGGCCAGCGGCGAGGCGAAGGCCTTCAAGGAGGCGATGCCGCCCGACTGCTCGGCGGGGAAGAACTTCAGGAAGCGCAGGCCGGCCTCGCGCGCGGCCATGATCTCGCCGGGCGTGATGGCGCCGGGCAGCAGCGGAACCTCGCTGTCGGCGGCCGCCGCCAGAAGCTCGCGGGTGATGCCGGGGCTGACGATGAAGCGCGAACCGGCGCTGGCTGCCTCGTCGAACTGCCCGCTGTCCAGAATGGTGCCGGCGCCGACAATGGCTTCCTCGACTTCGGCGGCGACCCGCCGGATCGCTTCCAGCGCATCGGCGGTTCTGAGCGTGATCTCGATCGCCGGCAAGCCGCCACGCGCCAGTGCACGGGCCAGCGGCACCGCGCTGGCGACATCGGTGATCTTCAACACCGGAATGACCGGCTGGCCGTTCAGAAGCGACAGGAGTTTTTCGGTCTTGCTGGGCATCTGTCTCTCCATGTAAAAGGCTATTTCAACCGATTAGCAGACGGGTGTTTGTCTGTCCACGAACCTGGTCGCGTCGCGATGTCACGCGCCATCGGACAGCTTACCGTCTCTTCCCCGACAGGGCCATGACAGGCAAGCGAAACAAGCCATCGAAACAGGCCGCCGAACCCGTTTTGCCTTGAATCGGCTTTTACGAGCGTCTAGTTGCTCTGGCAATGACACTGTCCGCGCCATCCCAACCCGTCCGCGTCGCCGCGCTCTACCGGTTTGCCCGGCTCGACGCCTTCGAAGCGTTGCGCGCGCCGCTTGCCGCCTTTTGTTGCGGACGCGGCATCAAGGGTACGCTGCTCCTGGCGCATGAAGGCATCAATGGCACCGTCGCGGGCAGCGAAGCTGCGATCGCCGAACTCATCGACCATATCGAGGCCGTCGAGGGCTTGGCGGGCCTGGAGGTCAAATACAGCGAAGCTGCGGAAATGCCGTTCCACCGCATGAAGGTGCGGCTGAAGCGCGAGATCGTCACCATGGGCGTCGGGGACATCGACCCGGCGACAAGTGCGGGCACCTATATCGCGCCGGCCGACTGGAACGCCCTGATTTCGCAACCCGACACGATCGTCATCGACACGCGCAACGCCTATGAGGTGTCGATCGGCACGTTCAAGGGGGCGATCGACCCAGCGACCGCGAGCTTTCGCGAGTTTCCGGCCTGGGTGGAAGCGCACCGGGCGGAGCTCGAAGGCCGCAAGGTGGCGATGTTCTGCACCGGCGGCATCCGTTGCGAGAAAGCGACCGCCTATGTCAGGTCGCTTGGCTTCGAGGATGTGTTCCACCTCAAGGGCGGCATCCTCAGATATCTCGAGGAGGTTCCGGCCGAACAAAGCCTGTGGCAGGGCGAGTGCTTCGTCTTCGACGAGCGCGTTTCGGTGTCGCATGGCCTGGCCGAGGGGGACGCCGAACTCTGCCGCGCCTGCCGCCATCCGCTGACGGAAAGCGAGCGGTCGTCGCCGAAATTTGCCGCTGGTATCTCTTGCCCGCATTGCTTCGATGCCCGCTCGGAGGAAGACCGCAAGCGCTACGCCGAGCGCCAGCGCCAGGTCGAACTCGCGCAAGCGCGGGGCAAGGGTCCGCATATCGGCTCCTGATCCCGGCATCTAGCCGCTGCCAAGCGGCTGCCTGTCATTGCAATGCCAGGCTTCGGAACCTACGTCTTCGACGTTCGAAACCTGCCCGTTCAGCCGGGCAAATCCTGGAGGCATTGATGTTCGATCCCAAGAAGCTTCTCGACGATCTGCTCGGCTCGCAAATTCCCGGCACCACCGGCACCGTCCGCGACAAGGCGGGCCAGGCCGTGCAGATGGCCAAGGACAATCCGCTGGCGGCCGGCGCGCTTGCGGCGGTGCTGCTTGGAACCGGCGCCGGTCGCCAGGTGACAGGCACGGCGGTGAAGCTCGGTGGATTGGCTGCCATTGGCGGTCTCGCCTACAAGGCCTATCAGAACTACAAGGCCGGCAATGCACCGGAGCAGGCGCCCGCCGCCGGCGAACCGGAATTGCTGCCGCCGCCCAAGGATACTGCCTTCCACCCGTCGCAGGCGCCACAGGGCGAGGATGAGTTCACGCTGACGCTGGTTCGCGCGATGATCTCGGCGGCCAAGGCCGACGGCCATGTCGACGAGGAGGAACGCAAGAAGATCGCCGGCAAGCTCAACCTTTCGGGGATCGGCTCCGATGCGGAGAAATTCCTGATGGCGGAGTTGGAAAGCCCGCTCGATCTCGACACGCTGGTGGCGGGTGCCAAGACCGACGCGCAGAAGCTCGAGCTCTACACCGCGTCGCGCCTGACCATAGACCCGGACACGCGCACCGAGCGCGGCTATCTCGACCTGCTCGCCGGCCGGCTTGGCCTGCCGGACGCATTGGTCGACCATGTCGAGGCGACGGTTTCGGCTGCCAAGGTGCCAGCCGCCAAAGCGGGCACTTCGCCCAATCCGCGTTGGTAGCCCATATCGGCACAGGCGCGCTTAACCTACGTTTACCCTCGGTTAACTCAGAAAGCGCATGATTCTACGCAGTCGGATCGGCTTTCCTCCTCCCAAGTCCGGTTCAGATCAGGGCGGTCGCCAATGACCGCCCTTTTTGTCGGCCCGGATGAGGCCGCTTCCGCACATCGGATTCCACTTTTCGGGAATGTGAGCTGGCCGCTCCGCTTGCCATCGCTGCCGTCATTTGCGATGCCTTCTGTTCTGAAGCCAGATCCTGAAAATCAAGCGGGCACGCGCGGCGCTGCCGGAGGACAACTGCCATGACCGAGAAAACCGCCATCGTCACCGGCGCCGGCACGGGCATCGGCAAGAGCGTCGCCACGGCATTGCTCAAGGCCGGCTGGAACACGGTGTTCTGCGGCCGCCGCAAGGCGGTGCTGGACGCCGCGGTCGCCGAAGCTGGACCCTCCGACGCCAAGGCGCTGGCGGTTGCCTGCGACATCAGCAAGGCCGGCGAGGTCGATGATCTTTTCGAGACCGTGGCGGAGGCCTTTGGTCGCGTCGACCTGCTCTTCAACAATGCCGGCATGGGCTACAAGTCGACGCCGATCGATGAGATCCCGGTCGAGGTGTGGAACGATATCGTCGGCGTCAACCTCACCGGTTCGTTCCTATGCGCGCGTGCCGCCTTTGGCGCCATGCGCAAGCAGCGGCCGATGGGTGGCCGCATCATCAACAATGGTTCGGTGTCGGCCTATGCGCCGCGCCCGGGCTCGGTGCCCTATACGGCGACCAAGCACGCCATCACCGGGCTGACCAAGACGCTGGCGCTCGACGGCCGCCCCTATGATATCGCCTGCGGCCAGATCGACATCGGCAATGCACTGACGGACATGGCGCAGCCGATGACCGTCGGCGTGCCGCAGGCCAACGGCTCCATCGCCGCCGAGGCCGTGATGGATGTCCGGCATGTTGCCGACGCGGTCGTCCACATGGCCAGCCTGCCGCTCGAGGCCAATGTGCTGTTCATGACGGTGATGGCGACCAAGATGCCATTCGTGGGGCGTGGATGAGCACAGGCTATCGCCGCCGCCTCATTCGCCCGCCAGCGGCACGCCGGGCTTGAACAGCAGAATGGGCCTGATCTCGTAAACGGCGGTCGGATTGACGCGGCGAAGGTCGCGGGCGATCGCGATTGCCGCATCTCTGGTGGCGCAGTCGACGACATAGAGACCGAGCAGCTGTTCCTTGGTCTCGGCGAAAGGGCCGTCGATGATCACACCGTCGCCCGGGCCGCGCAAGGTGCAGGCATCCTGTGTCGACTCCAGACGCGCTGACGGTCCAAGCGTGCCTTCCTCATGAAGCCGGGTGTTGATCTTGAGCAAGTCAGCCATCAGCGCCGCATCTTCCTGCGGCGTCAGCGCCTTGATTGCGTCTTCCACATGATAGGCAAGGATTGCATAGAACATTCGGATGTCACCCCACTTCGATCCTGATCCGAGGACCGTAGCCGTTCCCGACATGCACGCCCAGTCTTGGCCGTGCGCCTCCGGACGGCTCATGACACCGTCCGGGAGAGGGCAGCAGGCCGCTTTGAAGCTCACTTCGCCAGGAAGGCTCCAATCCGCTCCAGCGCCCGCAAAATATTCTCCTCGGAGTTCGCGTAGGAAAGCCTGATGTAGCCTTCGCCGAGAATGCCGAAATCGGGGCCGCCGATCAGCGCCACGCCGGCATCGTCGAGCAGGGCGGAAGCCAGCTTCTTTGCCTTCCAGCCGGTCTTCGACACGTTGGGGAAGGCGTAGAAGGCGCCCTTGGGGGTGATGCAGGAAATGTTGGGCAAGGCGTTCAGGCCCTCGACCACGATCTTCCTGCGGCGGTCGAAGGCACGCATCATCCTGTCGACGTCGTCCTGCGGACCGTCGATGGCGGCGATGCCGGCGAACTGGCTCGGCGCGTTGACGCAGGACCAGCAATTGACCGCCAGCTTGCGCACCTTGTCGTAGAGATGAGCGCCCTTGTCGCCATTCGGCCAGATCGACCAGCCCATGCGCCAGCCAGTCATCGCCCAGGTCTTGGACCAGCCATTGAGCACGATCAGCCGGTCGCGGATCTCGGGGAAGCCGAGCAGCGAGCAATGCGTCTCGCCGTCATAGGTCATGACGTCGTAGATCTCGTCGGAAAGGATGGCGACGTCTGGGTGCTTCTCCAGGCCCCTGACCAGCTTCTCGATCTCGGCGCGCGGCGTGACGCCGCCGGTCGGGTTGGCCGGAGAGTTCAGAATCAAGAGCCTGGTCTTGGAGGTGATCAGCGCCAGGGTTTCCTCGGCGGAAAAGGCAAAGCCGTTCTCTTCGCGCATCGGCACGGGAATGGGTGCCGCGCCGGTGAACTCGATCATCGAGCGGTAGATGGGAAAGCCGGGATCGGGGTAGAGGATCTCGGCGCCGGGCTCGCCGAACATCAGGATCGCGGCGAACATGGTCGGCTTGCCGCCGGGCAGGACCATCACCGTCTCTGGCGACACTTCGACACCGGTGGTGGTCAGCGTGCGGCGCACCACAGCCTCGCGCGTCGCCAGAAGCCCGTTTGCCGGCGTGTAGCCATGGTGGCCGTCGCGCAGCGCCTTGATGGCGGCCTCGACGATGTGCTGCGGCGTCTTGAAGTCGGGCTGGCCGATGCCGAGATTGACGATGTCGCGGCCCTGTTGAGCCAGCGCCGTTGCCCGGGCCAGCACAGCGAACGCATTTTCCTCGCCGAGACGGTCGAAGGCCGAAATCGTGTGGAGCATTTTTCCCGTCCGTGTGGTTCTTACTGTTGGGTCGCGTTTTTGTGAGCCTTGGCCCGCAAAAGTCAAACGGATTGGAGTTTTTGGTGTCGGAAAATCTCAAAGACTGGCAACCGCGTCCGCGACCCGAGCGCAAGCCCATCGACGGTCGATACGTCCGGCTTGAACCGCTGAGCGCCGCAAAGCACGGTGATGGGCTCTACGAAGCGTCCTCGGTGTCCGATGTCGACGGCCGCTTTGCCTGGCTGCCCGATTATCCGCCGGAAACCCGTGCCGCCTTCCAGCCATGGCTGGACAAGGTCGAGGCCAGCGAAGATCCGCTGTTCTTCGCCATCATCGACAAGGCCAGCGGCAAGGTCGCCGGGCGCCAGACGCTGATGCGCATCGATCCGGCCTATGGCGTCATCGAGATCGGCAACATCTATTGGGGACCGCTCATTTCGCGCAAGCCGGCAGCCACGGAAGCGCAGTTCCTGTTCATGAAATACATCTTCGACGGGCTCGGCTATCGCCGTTACGAATGGAAGTGCAACAACCGCAACGAGCCGTCGAAGCGGGCGGCGGAACGGTTCGGCTTCAAATTCGAGGGCATTTTCCGCCAGCATCTCATCGTCAAGGGTGAAAACCGCGACACCGCATGGTATTCGGTCATCGACAAGGAATGGCCGGCGTTGCGCAAGGCTTACGAAGCGTGGCTCGACCCGGCCAATTTCGATGGCGACGGCCAGCAGAAGCGACGGCTCGAGGATTGTCGCGCTGAATTCGGCGCCTAGGAGTTCTTATTTTGGCCCATTCCCACGACCATAGCGGCCATGATCACGGCGGGGCCGGCCATGTGCATGGCTCGACCGACAAGAAGCGTGTGCTGATCGCGGCCGGCCTGACGGCGGGGTTCATGGTGGCGGAGGTACTCGGCGGCCTCTTCACCGGCTCGCTGGCGCTGCTGGCCGATGCTGGGCACATGCTCGCCGACGCGATCGCGCTGGGCCTTGCCTGGTATGCCTTCCACCTTGCGGGACGGCCCGCGACCGGCCAGCTCACCTACGGCTTCGGCCGGGTCAAGACGCTGGTGGCCTACACCAACGGCATCGCCATCTTCGTCATCGCGCTGTGGATCATCTACGAGGCGTGGGAGCGCCTGCAGACGCCGGCCCCGGTGCTGGGCGGACCGATGCTGGTGGTGGCGATCCTGGGCCTGCTGGTCAATCTCGGCTCCTTCTTCGTGCTGCATGGCGGCGACCGCGAAAGCCTGAACATGCGCGGCGCCATCCTGCATGTGCTTGGCGACCTGCTCGGCTCGGCCGCGGCGATCGTGGCCGCACTGGTGATCCTGGCGACAGGCTGGACGCCGATCGACCCGATCCTGTCGGT
Organism: Mesorhizobium sp. LNHC232B00; assembly: GCF_000502435.1. Classification (NCBI taxonomy): domain Bacteria; kingdom Pseudomonadati; phylum Pseudomonadota; class Alphaproteobacteria; order Hyphomicrobiales; family Phyllobacteriaceae; genus Mesorhizobium; species Mesorhizobium sp. LNHC232B00. The sequence continues at coordinate 133,514 of NZ_AYWP01000009.1, read as the reverse complement.
GCTGGTCTCGCTGCTCATCTTGTCGACGGCCTGGTCGCTGATGCGCGCCGCGGCCCATGTGCTGCTCGAAGGCGTGCCGCCCAGCCTCGACCGGGACCTGATCGCCCGGGACATCGAGGCAACGGTCAGGGGCGTGCGGGAGGTGCACCATATGCATATCTGGTCTCTCGATGGCGCCAGCAACATGGCGACGCTGCATGCCTGCCTCAATGACGGCGTCGATGCGTATCAGGCGGTCAGCGCCGTCAAGAAGCGGCTTGCCAGCGCGCACGGCATCAGCCATGCCACCGTGGAGCCGGAATTCGGAAAGTGCACCGACGAGGGCGACGACCACCATCACGAGCACGAGCACGATGCGGCTGCGCATCACGGCCACTATCACTAGGTCCTGTCGATGACCATCGATCGAACCTGCCTCAGGAGTTCTCCAGCTTTGAAAACCCAGCCCGACGACCGCCGCCCCGGTGCGGCATGATGGACCGCGACACGCGCAATGCGGCCATCGCAGCGGTCTGGATCATGCTTCTGTTCGGCATTGCCGTCTTCTACCTGCCGACCATGATGCTGGCACTCGGCAGTTTTTCGACCGTGCTGGCCGGTGTGTTCGGCACCGTGTTCGTGATGGCGTTCTTCCTAGTGTTCTGGCTGCGCGCGCGCAGCCAGCGCAAAAATCAGGGCAAGTAAGGGATTTTGACATGCGCATTCTGATCACGGGCGCCGCGGGCATGGTCGGCCGCAAGCTCATCGCCCGGCTGGCAAAGGACGGCGCGCTGCGGGCCGAGAAGATCACCGCGCTCGATTTGCACGACATTGTGCCGCCGCAGGCGCCGGCGATGGACGGTGTCAGCATCAATACCCATACGGGCGATCTGGCCGCGGCGGGCGCCGCCGAAGGCCTGGTGGCTTCGCGACCCGATGTCGTGTTCCATCTTGCCGGCATCGTGTCGGGCGAGGCGGAAGCGAATTTCGATCTCGGCTACCGCGTCAATCTCGACGGCACGCGCGCCCTGTTCGACGCTATCCGGCTGGCCGGCTTTGCGCCGCGCGTCGTCTTCACCTCGTCGATCGCGGTATTCGGCGCGCCATTCCCGGATGTCATTCCCGACGACTTCCATCCGACGCCGCTGACCTCCTACGGCACCCAGAAGCAGATGAGCGAAGCGCTGCTGGCCGACTATTCCCGGCGCGGCTTCTTCGATGGCATCGGCATCCGGCTGCCGACCATCTGCGTGCGGCCCGGCAAGCCGAACAAGGCGGCCTCCGGCTTCTTCTCCGGCATCATCCGCGAGCCGTTGAGCGGCCATGTAGCGATCCTGCCGGTGCCGCGCTCGGTCGTGCACACCCACGCCAGCCCGCGCTCGGCCGTCAATTTCCTGATCCATGCCGCCGGGATCGACGGCGCCGCCGTCGGGCCGCGCCGCAATCTGACGATGCCTGGCGTCGCCGTCACCGTCGGCGAGCAGATCGAGGCGCTGGAACGCATCGCCGGGGCCAAGGCGGTGAGCCTGATCCGCGAGGTTCCGGACGAGACGATCTGGGCGATCGTCAAGGGCTGGCCGACCCGGTTCGAGGCGAAGCGATCACGGGAGCTTGGCTTCAGCGCCGAAAAGAGTTTTGACGAGATCATCCGCGCTCATATCGAGGATGAACTAGGCGGCAAGCTCCCCGATTAGGAGTTCGTGCAGCCCATCCGTTCGAGCAGGCCTAGACGCTGCCTGTCAGGCTCGCCGACAGCAGCAAAAGTCCGAACAGGAACACGAAGGCGGCGCCGCCGATCTCGACGATCGAATGGATGCGGTTGCCCATGCGGCCGTCGCCGGCGAAATATACCGCCCAGTTCTTGGCGGTCACGGCAAGCGTCGCCAGTACCGAGACGGTGATGGCGGTGCCGATCGACATCGCCAGCACCGACAGCAGGCCGCCGAGCCACAGCCCGTTGAGCAGGGCGAAGCTGAGCACGATCAGCGCGCCGGAGCAGGGGCGGATGCCGACCGCGGCCACCGCCGACCACGCGGTGCGCCAATCGAAGCGATCGCCCGACAGAAGCGCCGGATCGGGTGCGTGCGAGTGGCCGCAGGTTTCGCAGACCTCGCCCGCAGCGTGATCGTGATGGGTATGCGCACCATGGTCATGATGGTGGTCATGCGCGCTATGGTCGTGATCATCGTGCGAATGGTCATGCTCATGGCCGTGATCGTCATGCACATGGACCGCGTGCGAATGGGCATGCGCCGAATGGCTGTGCGCGGCATGCGAATGGGCTGCGTGAGAGTGGCCCGCGTGAGAGTGACCCGCATGAGAATGGCCACCATGAGAATGCCCGGCATGAGCCGCCGACAGGCTGTAGGCGGGACCTTTGCCAAACAGGCGCAGGATAGACGGGCCGAGCTTGCGCCACAGCAGCCAGGCGCCGAACAGGGTGACCAGCGCAAAGCTCATGACCTCCATGAACCAGGCCGCGTCGGTCATCGAGATGGTGGTGCCGCGCAGGACGAAATAGGCGAGCAGCATGACCACAATCGCCGTCAGCCCCTGGAGCAGGGCCGAGACGAAGGACAACAGGATGCCGCGCCGTAGCGCCACTTCATTGGCCACCATGTAGGACGAGATGACGGCTTTGCCGTGGCCGGGGCCGGCGGCATGGAAGATGCCATAGGCGAAGGACAGGCCGATAAGGATCCAGATCTTGCTGTTGTCCTGGCGCATCGCCTTCATGGCTGTCGCCAGCGCGCGGTAGAATTCCTGCTGGCGCAGATTGATCCACATCAGGATGTGGGCGAACGGACCGGTGCTCGGCGCCATGCCGTCATTGACGCCGATACCGAGCGAGGACTGGGCATGCGCGGCGTTGGCGAAATGCATCGCGGCAAAGGTCAGGGCCAACAGGCCGAATGCCAAACGCAGGGACGGTTTCGTCACCGGCTTCATCCTTCTGGCTGACAGGTCAGTTCGAGCTTGGTGGCAAAGATCTTGCTCATGTCGGTGCCTGTCGGGTCGTTGAAGAAGGCATCCGTCAGGGTCTTCTGGTTTTCCTTGATCGCCTCATCCGGGTCCGGACGGATCACCTTGCTGGTGCAATTGGACGGCAGGCCTTCGACCGTAATGTTGGAATCCTCGGTGAAGTCGATCGCCGTGTAGAAGGTCGGGTCGTAGACGCCGATGTCGATCGTGCCGGTCAGCTTGATCGGGACCTTGGGCTCGGACTCGAACAGGATGATCAGCTGGTCGTTGTCGAAATTGGCCATCAGATGCGGCGGCGGCACCATCGTCACGTCCTTGCCGTTCTGGGTGACGAGCTGGAAATAGTTGAACTCGGCCAGCGAGGCGTGAACCGTGTCGGCGACCTCCTTCAGCTCCTTGTCGTCAAGTTTCAGATCGGAGTTCTTGTCGAACTCCATCATCACCGTACTCGAAAACAGGTCGTCGAAGCGCCACAGATGGCGCAGCGCCTTCACGGTTTGGTGATCCGGGCCGAGGATCACGTCGAGGCGCGCCTCGGCGAAGACGTGCGGGTGCACGTAAGCTGGACCAGTCGCGGCAAAGATCGTCGTCAAGGCCGAAGCCAGCATGATTGCGTGCCGTTTCAGGTGCATTACCGGTCGCGATTCCATTGGCCTCGGAGAGATGTCGAGAGTGACCAGAAAGGGGGCGAAATTGGGACCTTGAGACGGTTAAAACCGGCTAGGCGATCTCGCGCGTCCTGAACCATTGCACCAGGAAGTCGACGAAGACGCGGACCTTGGCCGGCAGATAGCGGCGGTGCGGGTAGACGGCGAAGATGCCGCCGCCGGACAGGATGCGGTCATCGAGCGCCGTCACCAGCAGGCCGCTCTTCAAATCGGGCGCGGCGATGAAATCCGGCAGGATGCAGAATCCGAGCCCCGATATGGCGGCGGCGCGCGCCGCCATCGGGCTGTTGACCTCGATCGGGCCCGACACCGCGACGCTCAGCTGGTCGTTATTGTCACCCTTGAACGGCCAGTTGTTCAGCCCGCGGCCATTGGTGTCGACGATGCAAGGCATGTGGCCGAGGTCCTGCGGCCGCGTCGGCATGCCATGCTTGGCGATCAACTCCGGCGAGGCGCAGAGTTTTACCGAAAACGGCGCCAGCCGCCTGGCGATCAGCGACGAATTCTCCAGGCGCGAGATGCGGACCGCGAGGTCGAAGCCTTCCTCGACCAGATCGACGAAGCGGTCGTCGAGCTGGATATCGAGCACGATGTCGGGGTGCTGCTTGGCGAAGTCGATCAGCGATTGACCGATCGGCGCGTCGGCGAAGGTGCGCGGCGCCGACACCTTGATGCGGCCACGCACGTCGCCGGATGATTCGCGCACGGCGTCGGCGAGGCTGTCGACCTCGCGCACGATCTCGGAGGCGCGCCGGTAATAGGTGTGGCCGGCCTCGGTCATCGAGAACTGGCGCGTGGTGCGGTTGAGGAGCAGCGCGCCGAGCTCGTCCTCCAGCTCGCGCACATATTTCGACAGCAGCGCCTTGGAGCGGCCGATCTTGCGCGCGGCCGCCGAAAAGCCTTCGGCCTCGACGACGTCGATGAAGGCGCGCATGCGGGTCAGTGTGTCCATTGTCAGGCCTTTGCTGCGTCGAGAAGTTTTCGGCCGAGCCGTATCAGGGCAATGTCGCTGCCGGAAGGGCCAAGCAGCGACAGGCCGAACGGAGCGCCGGCGACCGAGCCGATGGGCAAGGTGATCTGTGGAAAGCCGGAGAGCCCGGCGAGGCACAGAAGGTGCAGCGCCCGCTCGCGATAGGCCTGGAATTGCTCCGGCGTCGAGTCGACATAGGGCGCCGGGCCCGGCACCGTCGGCAGAACGAGGAAGCCGTCCTTGCCGAGCAGGGCGCCGAGTTCATCGCGAAAGACCAGCCTTCGCACCTCCTCAGCCTGCGCCGTCCGCTCGTCGACGGCGCGGCCGAAGCCGAAACGCTCCTCGACGCCGGGGCCGAGGTCACGCTCGCCGCTGGTGATCCATTCGCCATGCACGCCCCAGGCTTCCTTGGCCTGGAGGCGGCGAAAGCACCAGTAGAGTTCATCCGGAGACGAACTGAAGGGCGTCGTCGGCGTCGCCTGCGCGCCGAAAACCGCGCTCGCCAACCTCTTCATTTCGGCATATTCGGCAAGTGCCGGGCGGGCGACCAGCTCGTCCAGCCAGCCGAGCGCCAGCGGGCGGTCCAGATGGTGATGGTGCGGGTCGCGGCCGAGCAGAAGCTTGCCGACGGTCTCGTAAGTCTCGATGTCGTCGGCGAACCAGCCGAAAGTGTCGAAACTCGGCGCCAGCTTCATGGTGCCGTCGAGCGAAATGCGGCCATGCGTGGTGCGCAGCCCGATCAGCCCGCAAAAGCTCGCCGGCGCGCGGATCGAGCCGCCGGTGTCGGAGCCGGTGGCGATGTCGGCGAGCTTGCCCGCCACCGCCGCAGCCGATCCCGACGACGAGCCGCCGGTGACGCGGTCGGGCGCGGCCGGGTTCACCGGAAACGAAAAATGCGCGTTCTGGCCGAACAGCGCGAAGGCAAGCTCGTCGGTCTGTGTCTTGCCGACGAAGCGCGCGCCGGCATCGAGAATCATCTGCACCGCCGGCGCCGTGCGCGAGACGGCAGGGCTATCGGCGAATTTCCTGGGATTGCCACAGCCGCTGCGATAGCCGGCAACGTCGTAGATGTCCTTTACGGCCAGCCGCAGGCCGGCCAGCGGGCCAAGCGCGGCATGCGCCACCGGCATCTGGCGAAGATCGAGAAAGGCATTGAGAGGGCCACGCGTGCCTGTCATCGTTCGCTATCCGGATACGGTTGAGCCAACATTGTTCGACGCCAGAAATTTTACAACCTTGGATACGATTTTTATTGATTGTGAAACTCTTCGCTCTTATATCGCGCTTGCCCAAAGTCGCACGTGCCTGTGGGTGTCCGCCGATCCTCGAATGGCGAGGGAAATCGGTAAGGTAACTGGAGCTAACCCCTCCAGTCGGTTTAGCGGCCAACCGCCAGACCGAGGACACCTTGAAGCAACGACGGTGCGGGCCTTTCTGGTTCTCTGCCGGTTGTCCAAAGACCGGGGTTACTGAAGAGGCACACCATCATTGCCGGCAGTGCGGAACGGGGTTCTCCCAATCCAAGCCAAGGCAGACAAAGCGAACCGAAGCCGGGCAAGGCTGAGGTTCATCGCCGCGAGACGGCGTTTCATGGTTCCGGGGTCTCCACCGGCTGGTTCCATGATTTTCCGTCCCGCCTTTGTCCACCGCGTGTTCGCGAGGCCGAAAGCCCGCGTCCGCACCCTTGTGCGCGCCGAAAGGCGTGATGGAGAATCCCGATGGCCACTCAGCGCATCCTCGACTTCCTCGCCACCCGACGTCCGACCGGCCCTTGCCTCGTCGTCGACCTCGATGTCGTTCGCGACAATTTCCGCGCCTTCGAGAAGGCGCTGCCCGATTCCAGGATCTACTATGCGGTGAAAGCAAACCCGGCGCCGGAAATCCTGCGTCTCCTTGCTGCGATGGGCTCGTCCTTCGACACCGCTTCCGTTGCCGAAGTCGAGATGGCGATGGACGCCGGTGCGCCGGCGGACCGCATCTCCTTCGGCAACACCATCAAGAAGGAGCGTGACATCGCACGCGCCTACCAGCTCGGCATCCGCCTGTTCGCGGTCGATTGCGTCGAGGAGGTCGAGAAGATCGCCCGCGTCGCTCCAGGCGCGCGCGTGTTCTGCCGCGTGCTGACCGACGGCGAGGGCGCCGAATGGCCGCTGTCGCGCAAGTTCGGCTGCGTGCCAGCGATGGCCGTCGACGTGCTGCGCCATGCCAAGGGCCTCGGCCTCGACGCCTATGGCGTGTCGTTCCATGTCGGCTCGCAGCAGACCGACCTGACCGCCTGGGACCGTGCGCTGCGCGACGCCAAGACGGTTTTCGCGACGCTCGCCGAGGAAGGCATCGTCTTGAAGATGGTGAACATGGGCGGCGGTTTCCCGACGCGCTACCTGCGCGACGTGCCGGCGGCCCAGGCCTATGGCCAGGCGATCTTCTCGGCGCTGCGCAAGCATTTCGGCAACGCGATCCCGGAGACCATCATCGAGCCGGGCCGTGGCATGGTGGGCAATGCCGGCGTCATCAAGTCGGAAGTCGTGCTGATCTCGAAGAAGGCCGATAACGACAATGTGCGCTGGGTGTTCCTCGACATCGGCAAGTTCGGTGGCCTGGCCGAGACGATGGACGAGGCGATCCGCTACCCGATCGTCACCCGTCATGACGGCACGGAGACCGCGCCTTGCGTGCTCGCCGGCCCGACTTGCGATTCGGCCGACGTGATGTACGAAAAGACGCCCTATCCGCTGCCCTTGTCGCTGACCATCGGCGACGAGGTGCTGATCGAAGGCACCGGCGCCTACACGACAACCTACTCGGCGGTCGCGTTCAACGGCTTCGAGCCTCTCCGATCCTACGTGATCTGACGGCGCTTCCTTGGCGCATTTTCGAACGGCGAACCGGACACGATTTCGCCCGAAAATGCGCTGAGAGAGCCGATCAGATCATCCCAGGTGGGCGCATGTCGCCCACCCGGGCTCGCCTGTGGAACAGATCTCCGCTCGCCAGGGATTGCGGAAATGGAAATGTCAGTTGAACTCGTAGCTCATGCGCCGGCCTTCATGATGGTCGCGGAAACCGTTGCCGACGTCGCGGCGCGCGAAGCCTTGCTCGATCGTGCCATGGGGCCGAAGCGCAAGACCAAATCGTCGGAGAAGCTGCGGCGCGGCCGCCGGCCTTCGGAAGGCCTGGCCTTCGTCGCGCGCGATGCCTCGGGCGGCGTTGCCGGCACGGTGCGGCTGTGGGATGTCAGGCTGGGCGAGGGCGGTGCGGCGGCATTGCTGCTTGGCCCGCTCGCCGTCGACCCGTCGCTCAAGAACGCCGGCATCGGTTCGGCGCTGATGCGCCATGCCATCGCCGAGGCGGCGCGCCTCGGCCACGCGGCAATCCTTCTGGTGGGCGATGCGCCCTACTACGGACGCTTTGGGTTCTCGGCCGCCAGGACCGGTTCGCTCGCCATGCCCGGACCTTATGAGCGGCATCGGCTGCTGGCACTGGAACTGGTGGACGGGGCGCTTGACGGCGCTATGGGCACGCTGAAGGCTGCCGGCCGCAAGCTGAAGGCGCAGGCGCCGACGCTGGCGGCCTAAGACACTAACCCATCACTCCTCAGACAAACGCCGCCGAAAGGCGGCGTTTGTCTGATCTCAAAAAGCCGCGTTCAAGCGGCCGCGCACTCAGCCGATCAACTGGCTCAGCGCCATGGCGACCGTCATGTCGCCTTCGACTTTGATCTTGCCGGTCATGAACGCCATGGTCGGGTTCAGATCGCCCGCGATCAGCGAGTCCAGGTCGTCGAGCGAGAGCTTGATGGTGCAATCGGTCGGGGCATCGGTGTTCGAGACGGTGGCACCGTCGATGACGATGACGCCGTCGCTGCCGGTGTCGAACTTCACGGAACGATCGAACCCGCTGCTGGCCACGCGTGACTTGATCTTCTCCGCAATCTGCTGAACGCTCACGCTGTTCTCCTGTCTGGTTGCATCTGCTTGTCTGGTTGTATCTGTAGCGCAGGGCATTTCGGTCCGGCGGAAGCCCGTGCCGCATCTTTGGCGATCATGATCGCTGCCGCATATAGCTTCGGATTGACGTTTACGTCAACGCGGTTTGCAGGGGCTGGTTCCTATCGCCGCACATGCCGGCGTCGGCACGGGCAGCACCTTGCGGAGCTCAATGGTCCTTGAACGCCTTGGTCATCTCGCTTGCGGTCTCGCTTTTCTTGCGGCGCAGCCAGTTGTCGCGGATCTCGTCCTTCGACAGGAAGTTGACCTGATCGATCAGGACCTCATGCACCAGGTTCGCGCCGACACGGGTGTTGATGGTGTCGCGGATCGCGGCGCGAAAGGCATCGAGGTCGATCGTTTGCTTGTTGGTGAAGTCGATCTGGGGATTGGAATAGAGGTAGGTGTAGACCTGATCGGTGATCAGCGCGTCGGCCGGGATCGACAGCTTCTTTATCTGCTCCGGCTCGACAGTGTAGACGAGCTTGGTCAGGAAGTAGCCGTCGATCGAGGCGTTGTGGATCAGCGGCACCGAAATGATGTCGGTCTTGACGTAGTCCAACCCGCCCAGCATCGGCTTCGGGGTTTCGCCGACACCTTTTTCACCCGCTGCCTGGAACGAATAGAACACCGCGCCGAGCGTGGCGGCGCAGATCCAGACCGCGATGGCAATGACCTTGATCATCGAGAGCCCGAGCCCGAAATCATCGCGCCCTAACCTTTCCTGCCGAATTCAACGGCGGAGTAGGTGCCGTCGGTCTCGGCGCGCTGAATGGCGGTCCGCAACAGGCCGGCAACCTCGTTGACGGCGGAGAGATGCGCCAGGATCGCCGCCTCGTTCCTCGCCAGCTTCTGGCGCAGCCGGGTCAGGCCCTCGCGGTGCTGCTCGAGGAATTCGACCTCGCTGCCGCCCTTCATGGCGCGGGTCAGTTCATAGAGATAGCGGCTCTTGCGGGCGTTCGACGCCTTGAGGTCGTAGCTGGTGTCGCTACGGATGCCGGCGGTCTCTTCCTCGACCACTTCCTCGATGCGGCCGATGATGGCGGCCAGGTTTCCAGGCCGTGCGAACTGGATCGGTGTTTCCGATTCTGTCGTGCGCGCCGGCAGGTTTGGGGTGAATTCCGTAATGTCGGCCATGGCGTTTCCCAGTTTAGATCTTGATGTCTGTTTTTGTGGTTATCTCGTCGCCGGTCATCGACCTTGCGGCCTTGCGCTGCAATTCCTGGACGAGCGAAGTGGACAGACGGGTTTGCTGGTCGATCTCGGTCTTCTCCGGTCCATTTGAAACCGGGCCGATCGGCACCTTGCGCTTGCCGTCCATGTAGTGGTCGGCGAGCAGCGACTTGGCGATGCCGATGCCGCCGCGATCGGCCATGACGTCGGCGACACGCTCGGCAAGCTGCGATTTCCACATGTCGCCGGCGAGACCCGTGCCGTAGACGCCTTCGGTGTCCTTGGGCAGCATGTTCTGGATGAAGGTCTGCAAGACCATCGCTTCGAATTTCTTGAATTTCTTGGCCGGGTCGGCTGTCGCCGCGGCCTTGTCGGCCGTGGCGCGCGACAGGATCGAGCCGGCATCGACCGACGCGGCGGCGTCGACCGAGAACGTGCCGGCAGCACCGCCCGCGCGCTTCGTCAGCGCGGCGCGGGCAGCCTCGATGTCCGCCGGCTCCGCGGCTCGGGCGACATCCATAACGATGTCGCTGGGTGGAGAAATCGCCAAGAAAGTCCGCCTTTTGCCGGTTTTCCTTGGCCAGACCATGCCTCAACAAGCTTGTGGCAGGCTTGCGAGGGAGAGGGGAGGCGGAATGCAGGCGCGCGTCGATACGTCAAGCTTGGGATTTTCCCCTAGGTATTGACGGCCCACGGGGCTAGCATGGGACTCACTGGGGGGTGTGCGATGACAGACGTCTCGATGCGCCGCGCGGACTTCATGATGGTCCTGGCCTATGCTTCCGATCTCGCCACTGGCCATTCTCGCGACTTCGCGCTGAAATCTTGTGTGCTTGCAATGCGGATCGCCGCCCTGGGGGGTGTTCCCGATGAGGTTCGGCGCAATGCCTACCACCAGTCGATGCTGCGCTATGTCGGCTGCAATGCCGACACGGACCTTCTGTCGGCCACCTTCGGCGACGAAATCGCGCTCCGTCAGGATCTTGTCGGTCTTGACATGGGCAATCGGGCGGAACTGGGCAGAGTGTTCGTGCAGGCCTTCAAGCGGTTCTACTATGATCTCGAGCCTGACGCGCAGGCCAGGGCAATCGAGGCCGCGATGTCGCAGGCGCTCGCGGTCGCGCGCCCGGTGCTTACCGCGCATTGCGAGGTCGCGCAGCGGATCGGCCAACGGCTCGGCCTTTCCGAGGAGATTCGGCACAATCTCGGGCAGATCTACGAACGCTGGGACGGCAAGGGCCTGCCGCGTGGATTGAGCGGCGAGGATGTCCTGCCAGCCGTGCGCCTGATTACGCTGGCGCAGGATGCCATCGCGCTCAGCGAAGCCGTCGGCATCGAGGAAATGGCCGAAACCATCGCCAGTCGCGCGGATGGCCCATACGAAGCGGATCTGGCCCGGCTCGTCTCAGCCAACGCGCCGGCGCTGATGGAGGGGATCGGCGCAACGGTCGACCGCGAGACGATACTGGCGCTCGAGCCCGATCCGCCGGTGACGCTGGACGAGGCAGGCTGCGACGAGGCGTTCCTTGCCATCGCCGACATGATCGACATGCGCATGCCGCTTACCTACGGCCATTCACGGATGGTGGCGCAACTGGCCGAGGGAGCCGGGGGACAAATGAAGCTTCCCGCCAACGACCTGCGTGCGCTGCGCTGGTCGGGTTGTATCCACGATATTGGCGAACTCGTGGTGCCGGTGGCGACTTGGATGCGTAACGGCCCGCTGTCTGTCCGTGAGCGCGACGCGGCGCAGCTGCATGCCTACTACGGCGAGCGGGCGCTGGCCTCGTTCGGTCGCGAGGGCGAAGCGATGGCTGCTCTCGTGCTTCGCCATCACGAACGCCTGGACGGCTCGGGCTATCACCGCAAGGTCCACGCCTCCGACCTGTCCCCGGCGGCGAGGATCCTGGCCGCTGCCGAAGCATTCCAGACGTCGCGAGAGGAACGCCCTCACCGCCGGGCACTGTCCAGTGATGCGGCGGCAAGCCAGTTACGTGCCGCCGTTCGCGAGGGCTGCATCTGCCCTGACGCTGCCGAGGCCGTGCTGTCCTTCGCCGGGCAACCGTCGCGCCGGACGCCGCCCCGGCCGCTGGCTGGAATAACGCCGCGCGAAATCGAGGTGCTGCGCCTGATTGCCGCCGGCCTTACGGCGAAGGAAGCGGCGCGCAAGCTGGATATCTCGCCCAAGACCGCCGACCACCATATCCAGAGCGTCTATGCCAAGATCGGCGTGACCACCCGCGCGGCAGCAGCGCTCTATGCGGTCGAGCACGGCCTTGTCCGGCCAGGCGAGACGCAGACATAGGGAATCCACCCCATGTGCGCCCGCTCCGGGGCGCGCATCGTGATCCTGTCGACGGACCAATGGTGGCCGCGACCGACAGGAGGAAATCAAATGCTTCTCGCAACGACCAAAGTGGCTGATATCGACCACTTCATCCGTATCTTTTCGACCAAGGGCGCCGACAAGCGCCGGCTGCACGGCTCGAATGGTGCGACCGTCTTCCGCGACCCAAGCGAGCCAGACCGCGTCTGGGCGATCTTCGACTGGGACGCCGAGGGCTGGAAGAATTTCGTGTCGGATCCGGAGGTGCCCGCGATCCTGCAGGAAGCCGGCCATGTCGGCAAGCCGCAGGCAGCATTCCTGCTCGGCCACTACGAGGCCTGAGGTCCCCTCGCTGAGCGCCGCCTGCCACCCGGCGGCGGCGCGCGCCCGACGAACCCCCAAGATTTGGAGAGATCAAATGAATCCGAAACCCATCAAGATCGGCCTTATCGCCGAACTCACCGGCCCGTTGTCTTTCATGGGCATCGCCAATGCGAACCTCACCACCATGCTCGTCGACGATATCAACGCAAGGGGCGGCTTGCTCGGCCGGCCGCTGGAGCTTGTCATCGAGGATGGCGAAACCATCGACGGCGCCGCCAAGGCAAGGACCGCGAAGCTGATCGACGTCGACAAGGTCGACCTGGTCGTAGGCGGCATCTACAGCTCAACCCGACAGGCCATCAAGAGCGAGGCGGTTACGCGGGGCAGGACGCTCTACATCTATACCGAGCAATATGAGGGACAGGAAAACCATCCCCTGATCTTCTGCACGGGACCCGTCCCCGCGCAGCAGGTTGAGCCATTGATACCGTGGCTCATGAACAGCACCGGCGCGAAGCGGTTTTATTTGCCGTCGGCTGATTACATCTGGCCCCATCTGCTGAACAAGGCGGCGAGCCGGGTGGTGCGTGCCAATGGCGGCGAGATCGTCGGCGAGGAGTATTTTCCGCTGGACACCATCGATTTCAGGCGGACTGTGCATCAGATCATGGCGAGCGGCACCGACGTGATTTTCAATACCATCGTTCCGCCGGGCCTGACACCGTTCTTCGAAGAGCTGTACAAAGCCGGTTTCGGCAAATGCGGCGGCAAGATCGTCTGCACCTACTTCGACGAGAACTTCTTCAATCTCGTGCCGTCCGAACAGATCGAAGGCCTCTACAGCTGCCTCGACTACTATCAGGAGCTCGAGGATCCGTTTGGCCGAGCGCTCCTGCGTCGCTACCAGGACCGATTCTCCGGCAGCGCCATATTGACCGCAGGCAGCGGCTGCACTGGCCACTACCGGGCAATCAAGATGTGGGAAGCAGCAGTGAACGAAGCCGGCACGCTCGAGCAGGGCGCGGTCATCCGGGCACTCGATCACGCCCGCATCAGCGAGGGCCCAGGCGGCCCGGCCGAAATGGTCCCCGGCCAGCACCATGTTCGCATGAACATGTACATCGCGCAGGCGCAGGGCGGTCGCTTCCAGGTCGTCAAGAACCTGGGTCCGATCGATCCCAACGAACGTGTGCTTGCCGATGAACTCCACCTTAGCAAAGCTGGCTGAGCCACGGCGTCGATCAGTGTTCCCAGAGGGTGGCGGACGGGTAGATGGTTGCCTCGCCACCCAACGGCACAGAATTCCGCGGCTACTCCTGACTTCGCTTCTGCGCGATCAAATCCAGCCGTTCGCGGTCTGAGCGTTCGCATTCGTCTCGGTTGCGCACGTCCTTGTAGGCGCGCTCGACCATGTTTGTGCGCGCGTTTGCCTGGCAATCAGGCCGGCCTGTTGCCTGGCGCCAAAAGGCCTCAAATCCAGATGCTACAATGGAACATCGCGCGCCCATCGGCGTTCGCCCCATAGTATTGTCGATGGCGAACCCGGAGGCGAGGAATGTACAGCCTGCTGCAAGTCGTGGCTGTCGTGATCGCCGCGCTGCCCATGGCGCTATCGGTCGCACACGCCCTGGAGCTTCCAGGCAAGATGCGCCTCGACGAGCGCACATATCGCGCCGTGCAGCACATTTATTATCCCGGCTTCACGATCGGAGGCGCGGCCGAACCGCTGAGTGTCGTCGTGACCGGTCTCCTGCTGTTCCTGGCCCCGGCTGGAACCACTGCCTTCTGGGCTGTTCTGCTCGCTTTCTTTGCCTTGCTGGCAACGGTCGCGATCTATTGGCTCGCGATCCACCCGGTAAACAAATACTGGATGGAAGGCGCGCCGGTGGGCGCGCCTGGCGCAGCCTTCTTCGGGGCTGGCGGGAAGCGCGACGGTTCGCAGCCGGATTGGACCGAACTTCGTGATCGTTGGGAATATGCCCATGTAGCGCGGGCCGTGCTCACCAGCATCGGCTTGCTGGCTTTGGTGATCTCACTTGTCGTTTAGTCGCAGTCTGAGCGAGATGACACATCGGCAGAAGGCAATCTCGGCTGTTCCTTCCCGACGCAACTGATGACACCACGACGGCGAGTCCGACACCAGGCCGCGGGCGATCGGCGCAACGAGCGCCAACGGTCGCGCCTGATGCTATGTACCCTTCACGATTCTCGGTTTAGCCGGTCGACGGGATTGAGCCGCGCTCTCGAGGGCCAAAACCAACCGCTTCTCGTCTTCGATGGCGCGATCGACTGCCTCGATTTCCTCTTGGAGCGCCTTCAGCTCGGCTCCGTAGCTGGAGCCATCGCTGTCTCCGATCTGAAAGCCGCTTGCCCGCATCGCGTCGCGAGTATGGTGCACATTGCGGACTCCTTCGCGTCGAGTCGCGATCAGGATTTCCCTAAACTCTTCAAGACGTTCAACGTGATTGCGAGACATTGCGTTCTCCTATTTCATCGTCATCGTCGCCGCCGGCGATTCAGAACGGCTAAAACTTTCGGCGCAGGAGGTTCAAGTGATTACAGGAGATACTCTCGACAAAGCGTGAGTACGGAAGCTCAAATTTGAACGTCTTGGAAAAAACTGGAGAGCGGCAGACGGAAATTGGCTTGAGACCAACCGATCACCGACCGGCCGCGATTTCTCACCTTGCTCTAGCAATTGGGAAGGCCGGCTCTCGACAACATTTCAAGGAATCTCGAGTGCTGATGATCCTTGACATAGCGTGGCACAAAGCCGGGGCAGACATTGCCCAGGTTGAGATGTGGAAGTTGTGAGAGGCAATGGTGGATGGCCCGGGACGCCTCTTCGTTGTTTCCGGTTGCCGACGCGGCCGCAGCCCAATATAGGGCGCCTCGAACGAAACCCGGCTTTGTCCTGACCACCCTGCGGGCGACTTCGAGCGCCCGCTGATCGTCTCCGCCGGCAAACAGCGCCACAACCAAGCCGTGGTGACGCCAGAAGTCGATGACGTCATACGCCCCGAGCCGAATTGCCTCGTTGGACTCGCGGACTGCTTCGCTGACCTGTCCGCGGAGGGCAAACAGCATCGCAATATCGCCGTGACCACTTGGATAGTTCGGGTTGAGGCTGATTGCATGGCGGCACTCGACGACTGCCTCATCGATACGCCCAGAACTTTCGAGTGCGAATGACAGGATACACCGGGCAATTTCATCGTCCGGCACCGCCCTCACCGCGGCTTCCGCAAGCTGAAGCGCACGCTCGATCAACCCTTCCTTCCGAGGCAGTGCGCCAAACGCCACGCCCATGGAGATCACGATCGAGAGCGTCCGCTTCGCACGGGCATTGTCGGGACCTATCAAGAGAGCCTTCTCGGCGAGCTCAATCCCGACCAACAGCGAGTCCTGCGTCATCTCAAAATACTTCATGAGAGCCTCGTTCACCAACCTGCGCACTTCAGGGGGACCAGGCGGGCTTTTGTCACGGACTTTCCAATTGGTCAGTTGAAGTTCGAGGATCACGGCCAGAACAACGGACTGCGCGATCCTGTCCTGGAATTCGAGCGCGTTCTCTGAGTTGCCGTCAAATTTCTGGGCCCAGACATGCTGGCCGCCAGCGGTATCGACAAGCTGGATGTTCACCCTCAGCCCATTGCCGGATCTCTGGACACTGCCGCTGAGCAAATATTGCGCCCGGAGCATTCCCGGCGTTTTGTCTTCTTCGCCTGGGCCTTTCTTCTCCATGGGCGAAGGCGCGGACAGCACGACATAGTCGGCTACCTCGGAGAGCGCCGTGGTGATGTCCTGGACGAGCCCCCTGGCGAAAAAATCATCGCCTTGCTTTCCGGTCAGATTGGTGAAGTCGGCAACGCTGATAGTCGGGCGCCCGGAGCGCTGGCCGGTCGGATTACCACTTGCCGACGGAACATTTGACGCCGTGTCGGCAGCAAGGAGCAGCGATTGCCAAAGCGCCCGCGTCTCAGAGCCAGGTTCGACACCGAACTCCTTCTTCAGCATGCTTCTGCAAGTCTCGTATGTCTTGATCGCCCTGTCGCGTTGGCCACGTGCGAGGAATAATTCCATCTTGAGCCGATAAGATTCTTCCCGCGTCGGTTCCATGGCCAGAAGGCGATCGGCAAGGACCAGCCCGGTTTCAGAGTCGACAAGGCGAGCCAGTTTCTCGAAAGACACAAGAGCGCGGCCGAGCAGCCTGTCGCGTTCCGATGCGACCCAGTCATCGAACCCACTGCTTCCCAAATAAAGTCCGTCGAGAAATGGGCCGGTGTAGCTCGCCAAAGCCGTCTCGAGTTCGTGCGCGGACCGGGCCCCGAGACCCGCTTCGAACTCCTGCACGTCGACCCGAACCATCTCAGGCCTGAGATTGATGGACTCCCCGCTCGAGTGGATAAGATCCACTCGAGCGGGCGATAGATCCCGGCGCAAGACGCTGAGGGTTTGCCGAAGACTATTGCGCGAATGTTCGCTATCGCTGTCGCCCCATAACAGGTCCGCCAGCCTCTCCCGCGTCGCCGCCATGCCCGGGCTCTGGGCCAGATAAGCAATGATTGCTGGCCCCCGTTTCCCGGTCAGCCGAAGCGGGCCGGCCGTTTCATTATCAATCCGGAACCCGCCGAAGAGTGAGATTCTATTTGCAGCGCCGCTGTCCTCACTTCGCATTCGCTATCCCAGCCTGACGAAATCCTAACTCGAAACTAACGTTTCGCCGCCATTGGCCCCCGCGCTCAAACGCTGCCGTAACGGCAAGTAACTTAGGCTTTCCTAAATTAGGGGGGCAAGTCAACGGAAGACTTGGTTTGAGGGGTGGCGAGTGTCCAGGACAAAAGCCAATTTGCTGCTGCTATTCCTCAACCGTCTCGGCGACTTCCTGTCAGGCTTGGGCGCGATCGGGCTCGGCATCGCCCTGTTGCTGCTCGGCGATCCTCTGCTTGCGGCGACGTCCGGCCTGCTGCACGCCCTGGGCAAATTCGGCAGCACCTACCACACACCGGGCACTCAGGTTCCGGTGTGGCCGGCCGCCTGGCCCGATCCATTCCGCAGCGCGGTGCTTGCCAGCCGGTTGCCCGGGATTTTGGCGGCCGCCGTCGCCCTGGGCTTGGCTTTGCCGGAAGTCTGGTCGGGCGGATCCTTCGCGCTACTCGCCATGCCACTGACCTTGCTTGGTTGTTACGTTTTGTGGACCAGGGCCGACCTGCTGCTGTTCGGCGTGGGCACCCCTCGCCAAATTTCCACCTGCTGAAAATGGCCGCTTTGAAACGGCTGCTCGATGGAGAATGACATGTGCGCAACTGTGCATCAGGACGTAACTGGCTTGTCTGTGACAGGCTCCTTTCACGAGCAGCCGCGGATGAGAGGGAAGGGTATTCCGAAGCCGGCGACGCGATCGGTCAGGTGGCCGGCAAACCGGGTTAGCTCGTGCCTTAGACTGGCGGGAGCACTTGCCGCTTCGATGGTTTGGGGACCGCAGGCACATGCCGCCGATGTCGATGTCGCCATCGTATTCGCGGTCGATTTCTCGTCCTCGATCGATCCGAAGATTGCCGACCTGCAGCGCGAGGGTCATGCCGCCGCGCTCACGTCGCCAGAGATCATCGCGGCCATCACGCGCAACTACGTTGGCTGCATCAGCGTGGCCTACTTTGAATGGTCGAGTCCCGGACACGCACGCACTGTGCTTCCGTGGACAAACATCTGCGGACTGGAAGACGCCAGAGCGGCAGCATCGGTGATCAGCAAGGAAGGGGATACCGGGATCACCCGCAGAGGACGCAGAGGAACATCCGTTTCCTCAGCCATCGACATCGGCAGTCTTCTGCTCGACCAGTTTCCTGGAAAGGCGGCCAGGAAAGTAATCGACATCTCCTCCAATGGTGAGAACAATGATGGACTTCCTGTTCAGCCGAGCAGGCTGAACGCCATTGCCAAGGGATACACGATCAACGCGATCGCCATCCCGATGGAAGATGAGAGCCCCGACAATACGTTGGCATCCTATTTCGCCAAATCGGTCATTGGCGGTTCCCAAGCCTTCGTCATAACGCCGAAGGGGCCGGACGACTACGTCATGGCTCTTCGCCGCAAGCTGGTCACTGAAGTAAGCATGAACGTCGACCGACCGCTGTGAAGGCTAGGCGGTGCGCCGGGAGATGGCGCAGCAGCAATCTCTAGCATGGTCATTGCCAGCGTCAGCTTGCAGGTCTTAGACAGAATTCCCTCGGCTACTCCTCACTTCGCTTCTGCGCGATCAAATCCAGCCGTTCGCGGTCGGAGCGTTCGCGCTCGTCGCGGTTGCGCACATCCTTGTAGGCGCGTTCGACCATGTTGGTGCGCGCGTTTGCCGTGGCAATCAGGCCGGCCTCCTGCCTGGCGCTTTCCAGGCTTTCTTCCTGGCGCACGACGGCCTGAGCGATGCGGCGGTGATAGAGATCGGGGAACAGGCTGGAGAGGGAATTATCCTGGTCGAAATGGCCGATCAATTCCCTGGCCTCGGCCTCGGCGGCGTTTGCCGCGGCCAGGAAGGTGGCGTGGCGGGTCTCGTGCAGCGCCTTCAGCTGTTCCTGCACCTTGACCAATTTCCGCAGGCGGTCCTTGCGCGTGCTCATCGCTACCTCGCCAACGTCAGGTCGACGAAGCCATCGACGAACAGCGACAGCATGGTGCCGATGGCGAAATAGAAGATGATCATGCCGCCGGCGATGACGAAGGGCTGCGAGATGAAGTAGATCGGGATCTGCGGGGTCAGCTTGTTGACGAAGCCGATCGTCAGGTTGACGAGAAGGGCGTAGGCGACAAAGGGGCTGCCAAGGCGGATGACCAGGAAGAACGTGTCCGACACGGTGTCGGCGACATCGACGAGGGCTGCCTGCGGGTTGAAGAAGATGTTGACCGGCGCGACTGTGTAGGACGTCACCAGCGCGCGTATGATTTCGTGGTCGAAATCGAAGACGAACAGCATCAGCAGCGCCGAGAACGAGATGATGGCGGCAAGGGCTGCCTGCGGCTCGGGCTCCTCGATCGCCGGTCCGCCGGAGCCGCCATAGCCGATCAGCATGGCAATGGCCGAGCCCATGAAACGCAGGGCTTCCATGTAGAGCCTGGTCATGGCGCCGATCAGCCCGCCGACCAGAAGTTCCGAGATGATCATCGGCACCAGGATCTGCGGACGCGCATCGACGAAGGGAAAGATCTTGTCCCACAGGAAGGCGAGCAGGCCGCCGGTGGCGGCGACCGCCACGAACAGCCTGACCTGGATCGGCACGCGGGCGCTGGACAGGCCCGGCATCAGCATGAAGCAGGCGCCGATGCGGCAGAAGGCGAGGAACGCCGCGATGACGACGCTCTGCGAGAGAACGCTCACGATATGGTCCCGAGCACCCTGATCTCGACGCCCTTGGCGATTTCGACGTGGGAGAGCACCGGCAGCGTGGTGAACAGGCGCTCGATGATCATGCGCACATAGGGGCGTGCGTCGGGCGCGGTGACGAGGACGAAGCGCTCGCCGGCTTCGAGGAATTTCTTGATCGCCTTGGTGGCGTCCTGGCCGAATTCCTCGAGCTGGCGCGGATCGATGTCGAACTCGCGCACCTCGCCCTTGGCATCGCGCTTGAGGCTCTGGTGGAAGGCGAGGTCCCAGCGGTTGCCGAGGCGCAGCACCTTGAGCACGCCGCCCTCGGAGAGGTCGCCGCAGATCTGTTGCGCCATGCGGATGCGGACATGTTCGACAATCTGCTCGGTGCGGCGCACATGCGGCGCGATCTCGGCGATTGCCTCGATGATCAGATGCAAATTGCGGATCGAGACGCGCTCGGCCAGAAGCAGCTTCAGCACCGCTTGCAGGCCGGGATAGGAGATGTGCGTGGTGCAGATCTCGTCGGCGAGCTTGCGGTATTCCTGGTCCTGACGCTCCAACAGCGCTTTCATGTCCTTGTAGGACAGAAGCTGCGGCAGGTTGTTGCGGATGACTTCCGAGAGATGGGTGAGCAGCACCGACATGTTGTCGGCGAAGGTGTAGTTCTCGCGCTTCAAATCCTCGGCGAAGGTTTCCATGACGGAATAGGCGCGCATGCCGAAGGCCGGCTCGCGGATCTCCTCGCCCGGTATCTCGGGCACGTCGCGATTGCCGAGCAGCACCATGATCTCGCCGACCCGCATCTGGTATTCGGCGACCACGGTGCCGTGCACCTTGATCTGGTAGCTCTTCGGCGGAATGGCGAAATCGTCGGCGACGCGCACTTCCGGCACGACGAAGCCGTATTGCTGCGCGAATTTCTTGCGCATCTTGGACATGCGGAAGACCAGCTCCTGGTGCGATACCAGGAGACGGGTCGAAAGCTGCTTGCCGATGAGAAGCTCGATCTCGGCGGTGGCGAGCGAGGCCTTGACCGAGTTCTTCTCCTCCTCGACCTTGCTTGCCTTTTCCTTGTCCTTCAGCGCCTCGGCCTCGGCGAGGACGCGGTTGGCGCGCATCGGGATGATGTAGCCAAGGCCGGCCATGCCGCCGGCCAGCGCGAAGAACGGGAAAAGCGGCAGGCCGGGCATCAGGCCGAGCAGCACCAGCAGCGCCGCCGCGACATAGAGGGCGCGCGGATGGGCGCCGAGCTGGCCGAACACGGCCTGGTTGGTCGAGCCGCGGGTGCCGCCCTTGGAGACGAGCAGGCCGGCGGCGAGCGAGACGATGAGCGCCGGGATCTGGGTGACGAGGCCGTCGCCGACCGACAGCTTGATGAACACGTCGGCGGCCTGGCCCATGCCCATGCCGTGCCTGATGTAGCCGATGGCGATGCCGCCGACGATGTTGATGGCGGTGATGATGAGGCCGGCGATGGCGTCGCCTCGGACGAATTTCGAGGCGCCGTCCATCGAGCCGAAGAAGGAGGACTCCTCCTCCAGTTCGCGTCGCCGCAACTGCGCGGTCTTGTCGTCGATCATGCCGGCGGAAAGGTCGGCGTCAATCGACATCTGCTTGCCGGGGATGGCGTCCAGCGTGAAGCGGGCGCCGACTTCGGCGATACGGGTGGCGCCCTTGGTGATGACGATGAAGTTCACCACGATCAGGATCATGAAGACGATCAGGCCGATGACGAAGTCGCTCGCCATCACCAGCTTGGAGAAGCCGGCGATGACGTAGCCGGCGGCGTGCGTGCCCTCGTTGCCGTGCGACAGGATCATGCGCGTGGTGGCGATGTTGAGCGACAGCCTGAGCATTGTGGCGATGAGCAGCACGGTCGGAAACGAGGAGAAATCGAGCGGCCGCTGGATCCACAGCGCCACCATCAGGATCAGCACCGAAAGCGCGATCGAGAAGGCGAGGCCGATGTCGATGAGAAAGGCCGGGATCGGCAGGAACAGCACGGCCAGGATGACGACGATGCCGAGCGCGAAGAAGATGTCGCGGCCATTCTTGGCCACCGCGCCGGGCTGGATGCTTTCGCTGATCGCCATTGAAGTCCTCGAACCATGTGCTGCCGCGCATGCGACAACCCGGCGAGGGTAACTGGCCAAGCTTGCGCGAGGGTGGGAGAGTGGCTCGCTCCGACGTCTCGCAAAAAGGAAGACCCATGCTCCTGATCATCGGCACCATCCGCCTGCCGCCCGACAAGTTCGAGGAGGCAAAGGCTGCGATGGAGCGCATGATCTCGGGCAGCCGCGCCGAGGATGGCTGCCTCGAATATTCCTATGCACGCGATGTGCTCGATGCCGGGCTGATCCGTATCACCGAAGTGTGGCGCGACAGACATGCCCTCGATGCGCATTTCCGTTCGCCGCATATCGCTGAGTGGCGCTCGAGCTGGCCGGCGCTGGGCATCGGCGAGCGCAATCTCTTGCTCTATGAGGCTGGCGAGTCGATGCCGACCTGAGCGCTTCACGCAATGAGCGGCCTCTTGGCCACAACGGCGCCTTCCATGTCGCCATTGTGGTTGCCATGCGGTGTCGGCGGGCGTATCAGCGGCTTTCCGTTGCCTTTTCCGATATCGGCGAGCCGCCCCGGTGCTTTCCAGAAACCAACCGCAAGTCTACGCCCGCCGGCTGCGCGCGGTGCTTTTGAGGTCGATCCCGCTGCTCGAGGCGCGCGGCATCGCGGTGGTCATCCTGGCCGGCATCATCGGCGTCATGGCGGGCATATTGGTCACCGCGATGAGCCAGATCGTGCAGGATATGCACGGGCTGTTGTTTGGCGTCCAACCGGGTGGCCGGCTTTCCGGCATGTTCTCGCTCGCCAATCCGATGCAGGCGCTGATCCCGCCAATCGGCGGCATCCTGCTCGGACTGAGCGTGATCTGGCTGAGAAAGCGGAAATTCCGCACGCCGGTCGATCCGATCGAGGCCAACGCGCTCTATGGCGGGCGCATGTCGCTGACCGACACCTTCATCATCGTCGGCCAGACGATGATCTCCAGCGGCTTCGGCGCTTCGGTTGGCCTGGAGGCGGGCTATACGCAGGTCGGCTCCGGTGTGGCGTCGCGGCTGGCGCGGATGTTCAGGCTGCGCCGCAACGATGTCCGCATCCTGGTCGGCTGCGGTGCCGCCGGCGCCATCGCCGCCGCCTTCGACGCGCCGCTGACGGGGGCGTTCTACGGCTTCGAACTGGTCATCGGCATCTATTCGGTCGCCAATGTCGCGCCGGTCATGACCGCCGCGATCTCGGCTTCGCTGACGGCGGAAATGTTCGGCGGCGTGCCGTTTCCGCTGGAACTTGCCGGCCTGCCGGCACTCTCCCCCAGCCAGTATGTGCCGTTCCTGTTGCTTGGACTGCTCGGGGGTGCGGCCTCGATCGCCATCATGCAACTGGTGACGCTGATCGAACGCGGCTTCAACAGGCTGTCCATCGATGCCTCGCTGCGCCCCGTCATCGGCGGCGTCATTGTCGGCCTGCTGGGGCTGATCACGCCGCAGGTCCTGTCCAGTGGCCATGGCGCGCTGCATCGCGAATTCGCCATGAATTACGGTCTGGCCGTTGTCGCCAGCGTCTTCGTGCTGAAGCTCGCGGCATCAGCCGTCTCGCTCGGCTCCGGTTTTCGCGGCGGCTTGTTCTTCGCTTCGCTGTTTCTCGGCGCGCTGCTTGGCAAGGCATTCGCCGGCGTGATGGCGCTGGTCTCGCCAGCGACCGGTATCGACCCTTCCGTGGCCGCCGTCGTCGGCATGACATCGCTGGCCGTCGGTGTCGTCGGCGGTCCGCTGACGATGACCTTCCTGGCGCTGGAATCGACCCGCGACCTGACACTCACGGGTGTGGTGCTGGCCGCCTCGATAATGGCGGCGATCCTGGTGCGCGAGACCTTCGGTTACTCGTTCTCGACCTGGCGCTTCCATCTGCGCGGCGAGACGATCCGCAGCGCCCACGATGTCGGCTGGATGCGCAGCCTCACCGTCGGCTCGATGATGCGCAAGGACATCAAAACCATCGATGCCTCGACGACACTGGCCGACTTCCGCAGGGACATCCCGCTCGGCTCGGCCCAGCGCGTTATCGCCGTTGACCCGGGTGACGAGTATGTCGGCGTGCTGATCGTGGCCGAACTGCACAGCGATCAAGCCGGCGGCGAGGTGCCGGTGCGCGATCTTGCCCAGTACAAGGATGCCGTCCTGGTGCCCAGCATGAACGTGCAGGCCGCCGCCGAGACGTTCCAGCGCGCCGGCGCCGAGGAGTTGGCCGTTGTCGAGGACTTCACCGATCACATCGTGCTCGGGCTGCTGACCGAGGGCCACTTGATGCGGCGCTACGCCGAGGAACTCGAAAAGGCACGCCGGGATCTGTCGGGCGAAGGTTAGGGCGCAACTTAGGCGTCAGTGCTCGATCGGTCCCTTGGCCATCACGAGCGTCGTGCCGGCGGTCGTCGGACGCTCGATCACACGACGCACGCGCGGCGGCTCGTCGCCGCTGTGCAGCGCCCGCAGGCGTTCGCCGACCATGGCGTCGGCATGGGTGATGCGGCTATTGTGCCTGACATATTCGAGCCAGGTCGGCGTGTGATAGTGCTCGATCCATATCGTGGGATTTTCGAGATCGCGCGCCAGCGTCCAGTTGCGGGCGCCGTCGCGGCGGCGGATGCGTCCGCGTTCGGCCATGGTGGCGAGGAATTCCGCCTCGTCCTCGTGCCGGATCACATATTCGATCATGATGGCGATGGGGCCGCTGCGCGGCTTCAGGTCGAGCGCCAGATGCGGCTCCTTGAAGCGGTTGAGCGGATCGAGGTTCAGCACCTGCTGCTGCGGCAGCGGCAGTACGAGGCCGATGGCGCCGCCGGCCAGCATGGCGATGGCGGCCGCGATCAGCGCCGTTTCGGCGCCATGCGCATCGGCGACGACGCCCCAGATCCAGCTGCCGAGCGCGATGCCGCCGAAGGTCGCGGTCTGGTAAACCGACAAGACCCGGCCGACCACCCAGCGCGGCGTCGCCATCTGCACGGTGACGTTGAAATGCGAGAGCGCGATCACCCAGCAGGCACCGCCGACCAGCAGGCCAAGCGATGTCTGCCAGGCATGCTGGCTGATTGCCGCATTGAAGGCACAGACGGCGAAACCGGCGAAGGCGCAGCGCACCATCGTCTCGCTGGAGAGCAATTGCCGCAGCCTCACGCTGATCAGCGCGCCGCCGACGGCGCCGATGCCGAAGGCGCCGAGCATGATGCCGTAGGTCAAGGCGTCGCCCTTGACGACGTCGCGCGCCACCAGCGGCAGGAGCGCCAGGACAGCGCCGGCGCTGAAGCCGAAGGCCGCGCCCCTGACCAGCACCTTGCCGATGTTGGGCGACATGGCGACATAGCGCAGGCCGGCGCCCATGGCCGCGCCCAGCGACTCGCGCGGCAAGGTCGATACCGGGACATCGGGCTTCCAGCGTGCCATCACGACGATGAGGCCGATATAGCTCACCGCATTCGCCGCGAAGGCGGCCGCGGCACCAGCGGCGGCGACGATGATGCCGCCGATCGCCGGGCCGACGCTGCGCGTCAGGTTGAAGCCCATGGAATTCAGCGCGACAGCCGCAGGCACCTTGTTGCGCGGAACCATGTCGCCAACGGAAGCCTGCCAGGAGGGGCTGTTAAGCGCCGTGCCGCTGTCGATCAGGAAGGTGAAGGCCAGCAGCGTCCAGGGCGTGAGCAAATTGTAGTAGGTGAATACGGTCAGAAGCACCGAGACGAACAGCATGAAGGTCTGGGCGACCAGCATCACCTTGCGCCGGTCGAAGCTGTCTGCGATGGCGCCGGCGACGAGCGCGAACAGCATGATCGGCAAGGTGGTGGAGGCCTGGACCAGCGCGACCTGATAGGGCGAGGTGGCGATCGTGGTCATCATCCAGGCCGCGCCGACGCCCTGGATCAGGCCGCCGAAATTCGAGACGAGACTCGCGGCCCATACGGCGCGGAAGATGCCATGCCGGAAGGGCGCCAGCGCCGAGACGCCTTCGCTTTCCGGTTTTTCGTCGATCATGGATGGGTTCCTGCCACGGCGTGCTGATCCTTGCGCTGATCGTTTCCCCGGATGGTTTGCCGAAACTATGGCATCGCGCCGAAAAGGGCGAATGTCTTGCGCGGAAGATCATGGTCCAACAAGGGGATAGCAAAGGGCCACGCTTCCACTGGCTTGCCGGATGCCTTATCACAACGTGCCTCCTGATCGCGGCATGCAGCATCTCGGTAGGTGGCCCGCGGTCTGGCCGCCGGCATGCAAGCGAAGGAAAAGCTCCATGCCGACCCTCGCAAACGCCTCCTCATAGCGCAGCAAAATGGGTCCCTAAAACGGATACTTCCAGGCTCAGAACCCGTTCTGGATGCGCTCGAAGATGACGTTGGTGAAGGCCGATATCTGGCCGCCGATAAACGGGCCGGTCAGCGCCACCACAAGCATGATGGCGACGATCTTCGGGACGAAGGTCAAGGTGATCTCCTGGACTTGCGTCAGCGCCTGGATGAGGGCGATGCCGATGCCGACCGCCATGGCTACCAGCACGACCGGAGCGGACGCGGTCAGCACCGTCCACACCGCATACTGGACGATGTCGAGTGCGTCGGCCTCGTTCATGTGGCGGTTGGCCTAGCTTGCCGGCTTGATCGACACGCCTGCGCCGACGGGAACCTGAGTGCCATCCTGCAGCACAGCGATAAGTCCGTTGCTGGCGAGCGTCACCGAAGCCACCGTTCCCGTGGTCTTGCCGTCGGCCGAGGTGATCGTGCGGCCGATGATCGCGTCGGCCTGCGACAGTGCCGAGGACTGCATGATCTGCTCGAGCTTGGTGTTTGTCTGAACCGACTGCTCGACCTGCGAGAAGGTGGCGAGCTGGGCGACGTATTGCGTCGAATCCATCGGCTTGGTCGGATCCTGGTTCTTCATCTCGGCGATCAGAAGCTTCAGGAAGGACTGGTAGTCGACCGCTGTCTTCGAGGTCGACGTGGTGGTCGAATTGGAGCCGACCGGTATCGTCGTCGTCATGTCCACGGTCATTAGTAGCGTGCTCCCACGGCAAGCGGGCGCGACGCGCCCGGAACATCGTCATTGCCGCCAAGCGCGCGGCGTTCGAGAGTATAAAGCGAACGGATCGCCTTCAATGCCTCGTAGATATGGTCCTCGCCGACCATGCGGTCGATCTGCTTCAGCGTGCCACAGATCTCGGCGTCCTCGAAGCTGGCCAGGAATAGGGGCAGGGAGCGGCGGAACATCTCGCGCGCTTCGTCCGCGCCGGCGGGGTTCATCAGCATGACCTGCAGGATGAAGTACAGCTGCCTGAGCGGTGTCGAGGCCTCTTCGGCCTGGATCACATGGCTCTCGAGCAGAAACTGCACATCGTTCATCAGTTCGACGGTAACCTTGCGGTCGACGCGGATGACGGCGCCGTTGATGTAGATCTTCTCGTTCGGCTTCAACGAGATCTTCAGCGTGTTGGTCATTGAATGCCGTCGCGGATGATCTGGGACACTTCGATCAGCCCTTCGAAATTGTCGGTGCGACCCTGGCGAATATCCTCCGCCTCGCGCAGCAGCCACAGACCGATGGAAATCAGGTTGGCGCGCAATTCCTTGGGAAGCGCATTGTCGCTGGAGCCGAGATCCTCGACGAAGGTCGTCCAGACACGGTTGGTGAAATGCAGTGCCTCCACCGCCTCCTTCGAATCCTGGCCGGCGGCGGCCGCCGCCGACAGCATGTCGATCGAGCGGGTCAAAAGCTCACGCTCACGGTCCTTGGCGTCCGAGACGGAGGTGCTTTGAACGTCGGCGTAGGAGAATTGGTACATCGTTGGCTCTACCGTTCCGCTGGAGTTGTCAGGTCAGGTAATTCAACAGGCTGAGCTGCTGCAGGCGCGCTGTCAGAGCAAAGGACGTCTCGATATGCTGCGTCAGATCGGCGACGCGGGTCGCGGCTTCCGCCGGGTCGACGGCTTCGAGATCGAGAATGTGCCGTTCGAACAGGTCGACCTGCGTCTTCATGCGGTCGCTGGCGTCCGAGACACGCTTCTGGACGATGCCGGTTTCCGACTGGACCTGGGCGATGCCGCTCAGCGCCTCGCCGACCAAGATCTGCGAGCGGCTAACGATCGTATCTTTCGCAGCCTGGCTGATGTTGGTGGACATCAGGCTGCTGACCATGGCAGCGGCCATGGCAAGTTTCTTGATGCCATCGCTGTTGGCGCCGGTCGAGGTCTCGGTGGTTTCGTTGAGCGCGATGCGGCTGACGATCTGCTGGTCGGTGGCATTCGACATGTTGGCCTGCCAACCAGAGCCGAGGAACTGCGGCTCGACGTCGTTGGTGATGAAGTCGTCCATCTGGGCGGCGGTGATGTTGGCGGCGAGCGGGTCATTGGGCGGGAAGCCGAAATTGGCGACGAAAGAGGCGTCGAAGGCGGCTTTGGCGGGTGAGCCGGGCGCGGTGAAATCGTTGATCGGCTTGACGTCGGTGTTGGTGCCAGCAAACAGGTATTCGCCGTTGACGCTGGTGTTGAGGATCGAGGCAAGCTGCTGGATCGTCGTCTGGCCGGTCGACCGGGTCAGGCTGTCGGAGTTGTCGCCCGACGATGCCGTGGTCAGGCTGGACAGGAAGGTCTGCGCGACGCTTGAGAGCTGGCCGAGCGAGGTCTGGGTCGATGAAAGCCGGGCCGCGACCAGTCCGTTCGAATCGACAATGACGTTGAGCCGGTCGAGATCGCGCGAAAAGGTGACGGACTGGGCGGTGCGTCCACCCAGCGCAAGTCCAACATCGGCGATCCTGCCGGTCGAGGACTCTTTCGTGGCTTTGACAAGATCGGCCTGCATGCGCATCTGCTGATAGCGCGCGGCGTTCGAAAGGGCAGCAGAAGAGACGGAAGTCATGGCTTTATCCCACCGCGCTCAACAGCGCCGTCATCATGTCGTCGACTGTCTTCATCATCCGGGCCGATGCCTGGTAAGTGTGTTCGAGATCGAGCATCAGCGACATTTCCTGGTCGATATTGACTCCGGTCGCGTTGGACAGCGCGTCGGCGCTGCGCTGTGCCAATGCCTCCTTGGCGTCGGCGGCGGTCGAAGCCTGCTGGCGCACGCTTTGGAGCCAGCCGATCGAATTGGCGGCGTAGTCGGAAACGCTGGACGTTGCCGAAATACCCGCCGCGGAATCGAACGTCATCGGCTTGTCGAGTCGGTCGCCATAAGCGATCAGGAGGTTGGAATAGGAGGCGCCGCCCGTGGTGTTCGCGACATAGGCCACACCGTTGGCGCCGCCATCGCGCAGCAATGTCGGGTTGCCGCCGACGCTTGGATCCATCGCGGCATTGATGCCGATCGTGCCGGCAAGGCCGTTGACGAGCGTGCCCGCGGCCGGGACGGCCGGCGCGCCAGACCAGGTGAACAGGCCGGCGGCGTTGGGCATCGACGGTGCGGTCTCGGCAAAGGCGGTGATCAAGCCGCGCGCGGTTTCGTCGAGCTGGCTCTGCATGGTCGAGGCGACGCCGTCGCGCAATTGCAGCAGACCGGCAAGCGTGCCGCTGGCGGTTGTGTTGCCACCGGTTCCCGCCGAAATCGGCACGTTGTCGATATAGACGGTGTTGCCGGCGGTCCCGGCGGCATAGCCGGCCGCCGGCGTGAAGCTCACCGTGCGCGGTATCGTCTCGAACAGCGTCGTGCCGTCGCCCGTGGTGATGACCATGTCGTTGTCGCCGCGCGTGAAGGTCGAGATCGGAACATAGTTCGAGATCTTCTTCAGCAGCGCGTCGCGCTGGTCGAGAGCGTCGGAAACATCGGTGCCGGAACGGGTTCCGGACATGACTGCCTGGTTGGCGTCCTCGAACTGGCCAAGCAGCGAGTTAAGGTCCTTGACCGCCGTGTCGATCTGGCCGTCCGTCTGGGTTCGAAAATCCTGAATGGCCTTGGAGCCTTCGTTCAGGGAGCGCACGACCTGCTTGGCCGCATCGATGACGCTCGAGCCGAGATTCTGATTGGACGGCGATGTGGCGTAGAGCTGCAGCGCCTGCTGCAGATTGGCGATCGCCGTCGAGGGCGATGACGCGTTGTCGACACCGTTGACCGAAACATCCAGCTGATCCATGCCGCTGTAGAGCGCGTTCTGACCGCTGTACGCCGACAGGGCACCAAGGTTCTGGCGGAACAGCAGGTCGTTGGCCGCACGCTGGACGTCAACGAAACGAGCGCCGGGCGCCGTGCTGGTGATGACGGAGATGCGGCGCGTGTAATCCGGATTGGAAGCGTCGGCGATGTTGCGCGAGACAACGCTGGTCTGCCGCGCGGTATTCATAAGCGCCGATTGGGCGATACTCAATGCGGAGGATAGCGACATGCTGGTCTTTCACGGGCGACGCCCGGTTTATCTCTTCAGGTTGACAAGGACGTCCATCAGGTCGGAACCGGTCTGGAAGACTTTCGAATTGGCGGTGTAGCTGCGCTGCGCTGCGATCATGTCGGTGAGTTCCTCGGCGATATCGACATTGGAGTTTTCGAGCGCGCCGGAGATGATGGAACCGGCTTTGCCTTCGTTGGCGAAGCCGACACGGACCGCGCCGGAATCAGTGCCCTGGGCATAGACGTTGCCGGGAAGAGCCTTGAGCTGGTCCGGGCTCTGAACGTCGGCAAGCGGTATCTTGTAGAGCGGCTTGGAGGTGCCGTCCTTGTACTGGGCGTAGATGGTGCCGTCCTTGCTGATCTGGACCTTGTCGATGGTGCTCGGCGCGTTGCCGTTGACCTGGGCGTCGGAAACGGTGAAGCCGGTCCCGAGTTGGGTCAGCGTCGACAAATCGAGATTGAGGCTCGCACCGCCCGGCACGGTGAATGAAACGCTGGTGGGCGTGCCGGTGAGTTTGCCGGTCGTGGTATCGAAGGTCAGGTTGGCCGTGCCGAGTGCGCCGCCGGTGTAGGGGAACGATGTTCCGGCCGTCGCCTTCGACTGATCGAAAACCGCCACCTGCCAGGTGCCGGTACCCGTGTTGGTGAAATAGACGTCGAGCAGCTTCTTGTTGCCGAGGTTGTCATAGGCGACCATCGACGATTTCGAGGTGTACTGTGCGGTGGCCGCGTTGGCGCCGGGCAGGTTGGCAGTGGCGACCGCTGTCGCGCCTGCAGGCAGATTGCCGCTGAAGCTACCCGCGGTGCTCGGAGTCGCGGTCAACCCCTGGTCGGAGATGACAACCGGCTCCAGACCTTCGAAGCCGTTCACTGTCGCAGCCGGCGTGCCGTTGGCGTAGCTGTAGGCCATCAGCTGGAAGCCGGCCGCGTTGACCAGGCGGCCCTGCGCGTCGGGAACGAAGGCGCCGGCGCGGGTCAGATAGGGCGTACCGCTGGGATCCTGGACGACAAAGAAGCCATCGCCGCTGACGGCAAGGTCGGAGACGGAGGTGGTGTATTGGAGCACGCCCGGATCGCTGACCGCCTGCCGGATCGTCGTGGTGACGCCGCCGGAATTGTAGGCGCCACCCGTCGACGGCATGATCAGCGTCGAAAATTCGGCGGAGGATCGCTTGTAACCGGTGGTATCGGAATTGGCGATGTTGTCGGCTGTCGTCGACAGGCGGTTGGCCTGTGCGTTCATGCCGGAAACGCCGGTCCGCATCATTCCGTAGAGGCTCATCGAGATGTCTCCGCAATATCCATGCCACTGGCGGCGAGGCTACGCGCCTTGTCTTGCGCGAAGCTGGCGCGATACGGCATCAGAACACCAGCCGGTAGCCGAGGAAGCGTTTGGAATCGATCGGGTCGGTGCCCAGCTTCTCGCGCAGCTTCTTACGCAGTTTGCTGATGTGGCTTTCGACCACGTTCTCCTCGACCTCTTCGTCGAAGATGCCGTAGATGGCGTTGAACACCTGGGTCTTGGTGACACGGCGGCCGCGGTTGCTCGCCAGATATTCGAGGATGCGGCGTTCACGGCGCGGCAAGGGCAGCGGCTGGCCGTCGATCTCGGGATCGCGGCCGTCCATGAAGATGCGCATGGCGCCGATCTCGGTGTAGGCGACGTCCTCCTGGGCGCGGCGGCGAATGGCGGTGATGCGGGCCAGGATCTCTCTGATGTGGACGGGCTTGCGGACGACGTCGTCAACGCCGCTCTCGAACAACCGCAGCGTGTTTTCCAGCGAATGCTGTTCGCTGAGAGCAATGACAGGAGCTCCGGTGCGGTCGCGGATATGGCGTGGAGAGATCGAGCCTTCGCGGCAGTCGCCGATAAGGAAGGCGCGGACCGAGCGCAGATCGGCGTCGGCGGCCGAGTTCACCCACTCGCCAAACTCGCCGGGTGCGAAACCCGCGCAGGCGACCCCCTCGCGGTCGAAAAGTGAATTGTATCCCTCTGTTACGAGCTCTCGCTCGTCAACGATAACGATCATCGGCCCCGCCTCCGAATCAGCACATTTGCCCCGTGGAAAGAGGCGTAACCGGTGGCGGGAATCCTGAACACGGTCATTTCTTGTAACTAGTTTCTTGGGAGTCTGGAATCGTGCCGGTTGCATTAGCGTGCAGCCAGATATGCTTGAGGGGCCAGGTCAAAATCGAGCCACGGTGCAGTGCGGCTAGCATATAGGAGGCTGAAAATACGCCTATGGGTTGCAGAAGGACCGGGCGTTGGTTGTCCATTTGCCAAAACCGGTGGCAACCATGTTGGCGATGACCCGGCAGACATAGACCTTCTGCGCCGGATCGTTGTCGGGACCGGCATGATAGCGCGCGACGGCCATCGACCAGGTCTCGTGGCGGGCATGGAGACCGGCCAGGAAACGTGCCGCGTAGTCGACATTCTGGCGGGGGTCGAGCATGTCGTCGACGCTGCGGAAATGCGAGGCGTGGTAGTGATGATTGATCTGCATGCAGCCGAGATCGATCAGCGTCTTGCCCTCGCGGCGGGCGTTGGCGAAGGTGGCAAGTGCCTCGGTTCGGCTTTTCGGGAAGACTGCTTTTCCTTCTATGTTCAAAGCGTTAGGCTGAAGGCTGCCTTTCTTGCCGGTCTCTGTCAGGCCAACCGCGTAGAGGATGCCGGCGGGTATGCCGTAGCGGTCGGCGGCACGCAGGATCTCGGGCTCGCAGGGATTGGTGGCGGCAGCGGCGCCGCCCGCAAGGCTAGATAAAGATATCGCCGCCAGCGCGCTCGCGAGAAGGCGAAACGGCGCGGCCGTGTGCTTGCGCGTCATCGTGGTTACCCCTTGCGGATTGCTGGCCCGGTTGCTGGCCGCCGGCTCCACCATTGCCGCCGCTGGAATTTCCGGGCTGAAAGGACGACTGGTCGCGGCCAGCCACCGCGGTCATCGACGCGGTTGCATCCGCCCGGGTTGTAGCCGCAACGGCCACCGACGGTTGCATGATGGTGATCTTATCAACCTCGAAGCCCAGCCCGCGTAGCGACTTGACGATCGCCTCGCTATCGCTGGAAAGCCGACGGTAGGCGTCGTGTGTTTCGGGCTTCAGTTCAATCGAGAGTTGTTCTCCGGAGAGACGAAGGTGTGCCGTGACCATGCCCAGTTCGGCCGGGTGGAGTTCGATCTTCAACACATGTGTCGGAACGGCAACAGGGCTGGCCAGTTGGGTGGCCGCGGAAGCCGTCGAATGCACCTGCTGCGGGCCGCCATCGGCGGTTATGGCGCCGATCACGCTGAGCGCTGCCTGGCTCATCGGCGCCTGCGGCGGGGCAGGGAAGCTGCGCTCGGAAACCACGTCGATGCGCCCGGCCGTCGAGAGCCGTTTTCCTGGTTCGGAACGCAACGAAGACTGAACGTCGGCGGTGGACTTCAGCTGTGGCGCCGCCTGTTTCGGATCCACGCCGGGTACGTCGGCCGGGGTCGTCTCCGGCAAAGGGCCGGCGGCGATCGCATTGTCGCGCCGTGGCGCGCCAGCGGCGGCGTCGCGCGCGGACGGGTCGTCAAGTTTCGTCAACAGCCCGTCCACGAGCGACGCCCGCTCAGGCTTCGACATAGGTTCGACGTCGCCACTGCCGGCGGCTGACTTCGGCCGGTAGCCCTTGGGGAGATCCTGCCCCTCGACAGCGGCGTCCTGGCCGGTTTCGCCGACGTCGGCCGACTTGGTCGATGTCGAGAAATGGCGCAGGTCATGAAACGCCATCAGAAGCGGCAGATGATCGTCAAGCGGCGTTGCGCCGGCGTCGGACACTGGTGTTTCAGTGTCGGTGTCCTTGGCAGCCCGGGCATCCTTGCCGTCCTTCGTGGATTTCGCCGCCGTCAATCCGGTCGGTGCGGCCCGTGCGGCCCGCGCTTTGCCGTCCAGCATCGGCTTGTCCTCGCCCGTCTGCGCCGCAAGGCCAGCGGCGAGCTTGCTCCAGCGCGGATCGCGCGACCCGGCCTCGGTCGGCGGCTGCTTTTCCGGGCGGGCCGGGTTCGCGCCAACGTGCACCATCTTGCCGAAACCGTCATCATCCTTCTTTCCCGGCACGGCCGGCTGGTCCGCCGTGGTGCGCGCGGCGGTAAATCCTGGCAGGCCTGGGCCGAGGCTGGGTGTCATTTCGGGGCGGCTCCAAGCATTTGGTCGATCAGGTCGAGCTGTCGACGGGTTTTCACCATGGCGGCGTCGGTCGGGTCGGTCTTGTCAGGGCTGGCCGAGGCTGCGGGCGCCGAGGCCGGGAGGACGGCTGCGGTTTCGGCCGAAGGAACCGGCGCGCTCGGCGCAACGGTCGCGACGCCATCGGCTGGCGCAACCGCGGGCTGTTCGGAGGCAGCGCCTTCGACGGGTGGCAACCCGGCGGAGTCGGCGGCCTGCGCGGCGGTAACTTCGGGTTGCTTCGGTGCAGCTGCCGCGGGCGCCGGACTTGCGGCTGGAAGAGAAGCGGGTGGCGCCACCACTTCACCGGCGATGGTCTGTGCGGCGTCGAGCAGGTCGCGGTCACCATCCGACAGCTTGCTGCGGTCGATCTTGCCGAGCTTGGCGCGCACATCCTCGATGGTGTCCGAGGTCACGGTGGACAGGCTGGAATAAAGCAGGGCGCGCGGATCGTCCTGATTGGTGTTGCCGTCGCGGCCCTGTTCGGCGCGCGTCGAGGCGAAGGCCGACAACTCGTTCAGGCCATCGATCGCGGCACGGCGGGCGATGCGCAGATAGATCACCTTCTCGCGCTCGGGATCCATCATCGAGGTGATGTCGGCCAGCTTGTCCTGGCTGATCGACATGTGCAGCGCGATGACCCCGGAGACGAAGGAATCCGCGAACTGGCTGGCATAGGGCGAATAGAGGTAGCGCTCGACATACTGCGTGGAGGCAAGCGCGAAACGCGCCGCGTCGCCTTGCGCCACGGCAATGCCGACCGAGCGTCGCAAGGCCGCTTCCTCGACCAGTGTGCCGGGGCTGAGCAGTTTGGCCTCATCGAGCAATTTGAGTGCCGCCGCCGGCTCGTCGCCAGCGAGAAGCGACCCCTTGACCAGGGCCAGGAATGCGCCGAGATCGCCGGGCAGCGCCATCGGATCGATCGGCCCGAGGGCTTTGATCGCGTCGCCGGGCCGGCCATTCAGATAGTCGATCACGCCCTTGGCGATGGCCAGGTCACCCGGATCGGCGGCGGCACGCGACACGGCTGCCTCGACAGTCACCGGATTGCCGCCGCTCATGCCATAGACCAGGAGCGCGCGAAAATTCTTTGGTTCCTGGAAATCCTGCGCATCCGCCTCGCGCAGACGCGCATCGGTCATCTCGAGCAGCTTGGCCTGCATCGGCATGGCGGCGTGATCGCCGGCGGCGATGCGGTCCTGGATGAGCTGCAGCGAGCGCACCAGCTGATAGGGCTGCAGCGCATCCTGGGCGAAGCCGGACGATGGATGTCCGGCAGCCAGCAGCAGCAGGCCCATAATGCGGCTGGTGACGGCCACCCGTCTCATCCGCCGGCCGCCATCAATATCTCGATGCGACGGTTGACCGCCGCCATGGGATCGGCCGGATCCTTCGGTTGGCGGTCGGCGAAGCCTGCGACTTCGGTGATGCGGCGTTCGTCGACGCCGCCGCGCACGAGCATGTAGTAGGCGGAATGGGCGCGTGCCGTCGACAGCCGCCAGTTGTCGTAGCTGTCGCTGCGGAAGGGGCGTGCATCGGTGTGGCCGTTGATGCTGATGGTGCCCTTCTGGCTGTTGACGATGCGGCCGATCTTTTCCATCGCCAACACCAGTTCGCGGCTCGGCAAGGCCGAGCCGACTTCGAACATGCCGAAGTCGAGCTGATCGGTTATGGAGATGACGACGCCCTTGTCCGTGGCTTCGACCGAGACGCCGTCGTGCAGCTTGTCGCCGGGCTTGAAGGCATCGGCCAGCTGCCGCTTGACATCGGCCGCCGCCTTCAGCGCGGCGGCGGTCGGTGCCTTTTCCGCGGCTTCGGGCTTCGCGGCTTCTCGGCTGGCAGGGGTAGCGTCCGCCTTGGCCGCTTCCGCGGCGTTGCCTTGTCCGGCCTCTGCATTGCTGGCCTTGGTATCGCCGGCTTTGATATCGCCGGCCTTGATATCGTTGGCCTTGGCCATCGTCGCGGCCGCATCCT
This sequence comes from Mesorhizobium sp. LNHC232B00, assembly GCF_000502435.1. Taxonomy (NCBI): domain Bacteria; kingdom Pseudomonadati; phylum Pseudomonadota; class Alphaproteobacteria; order Hyphomicrobiales; family Phyllobacteriaceae; genus Mesorhizobium; species Mesorhizobium sp. LNHC232B00. Next base: position 97,170 of record NZ_AYWP01000009.1, on the reverse strand, counting down.
TGGCCAAGGGCTCGAGGGGCGCGTCCTTGAGAGGCGGTGCCGGCGGCACGGCCTTGATTTTGGCGACCTGTGTCTCGGCGGCCTTGTCGCCGGGCTTGACCGGGTCGCCTTCGATCCTGGGGCGCTGGGCACTCGCCTCGGCGCCCGGTGCCGCGACCTGCTGCGACCAGAAATCCGGCTCGAAGGGATCGCGATAGGATGCGCCACCGGAGGCGCCGGTCGCCGGGCCGGCACTTTGCGCGCCGCCGTCGCCCTTCTGGCTGACGTTCTGCATGACGCCGGTGTCGGTGGCGATCTCCGAGAGCACCGCGTAAGGGTCGGCGAAGAGATGCTCGTCGGACCTCTCGGACTGCTGTTGTTCCTGCTTGTCCTGTTTGCGTTCGGATGTGCCTGCGCCACCGGTGCCGTCCTGCCCGCTCTTGCCTGTCGCCTGTTGCGGGCTTTCGGCGGTCGCGCCGATCGCATTCGGACCGTCACCAAGGTCTTCCAGGCCCTTGCGGCTTGAGTTGCGGTCGACCAGCTTGACGGGGTTGAAATAGCTGGCGACAGCCGCCTTGGTCTGTTCGTTGGCGGCGTTGATCAGCCACATGACCAGGAAGAAACACATCATCGCCGTCATGAAGTCGGCGAAGGCGATCTTCCAGACGCCGCCGTGGTGACCTTCGTCGTGGTCGCCATGGGCATGCCGCACGATGATGATCTCGTGCCTGCCGTGATCGGCTTCAGCGACGCTCACGACAGAACCTCGGACAGAGTTTCCGACCACTCGGCCATGCGGGTCTCGAACACCGCTTCGTCGATGTTGACGGTCAAGTCGAAGCCGGGCGCCTCGGTGAAGTCGAGATTGGCAGTGCGCGGCCCGAGCGATGCCTTCAGTGTTTCGAACAGCGAGAGCGGCCCGCGCACGGCGATACGCACTGCTTCGCTGTCGCCGACAGCTTCACGAACCGCGCCGGCCAGCGCTTCAAGCGAACGCTTCTGCACGTCGTCGCTGACCACGCCGCCAATGATGCGGGCGACCGTGGCGGCGACGAGATCGGTGACACGCGCCTCCATGGCGTCGATGCGCGACGACACGGCGTTGCCGACATCGCCGCCGAAGCTTTCCAGAAAGATCCTCGCTTCCTCGGCATTGGCCTGGCGCTCCGCTTCCAGCGCGGCTTCATGGGCGGCCGAGAAGCGTTCCGTGAGTGTGGCCTCCGCCTGGGCAACCGCCTCGGCGATCAGGATGCCGATATCGGCCTGGGATGCCGCCGGTTCAGGGGCCCGCCGAGGGTCGGCCGTGGCCTGAGGCGGGCTGACACGCTGCGCGCGCGTACCGAAATCAGGGAGGAGATCGAAAAGGGTTGCGGAGGGCATGGTCTAGGCCGCGACTTCCTGGGCCGCCCATTTGCGCAGGATCTGCGCGGTGCGTTCCTCGTTGATGTCGACCATGCGGGCAAGCCGCTCCTGCGGCGCGGGCCTGATTTTCTGGCGAAGATCGTCGAGCGGGGTGGCGCCGGGCCTTGCACCGGGCAAGGCGCCGACGGCGGCATTGGCGGAAGCGGCTGCCTCCGGTGTCGGCAACGAGCGCTGGACCTCATCGAAGTTGGGGCCGGAGATGGCGGGCGTCGCCTTTGCCGTCAGCGCGGCCGCCATCGGCCGCAGGCCGAAGAAGGCGACCAGGAACACCACGACGATAAAGGCGCCGGCATTGATCAGCGTGCCGGCGTGCTGGCCGATGGAATCGAGCATTCCAGCTTGCGGAACCGCCTCGCCATCCAGTCCGTCGATGAATTCGACCGCCGAGACGTCAATGACGTCGCCGCGCTTGTCGTCGAAACCGGTGGCAGAGCTCACCATCTTCTGGATCTCGGCGACGCGCTTGGCGATCTGTTCGGGGGTCGCTTCCTTGCCCAGGATCGTCTTCAGCCGGTCCTGGTTGACGACGACGGCGATCGACATCTTGGTGACGGTGTAGCCATTGGAGACGGTGGCGATCTTCTTGGAGTTGATCTCGTAATTGGTGATCTCCTCCTTGCGGTCGTTCGCCGAAGAGGTCTGCGGACCCTCGGTGCTGGTCGCCTGGGTCTCCGGCAGGTTCTGCTCGACGCTGGCCGGGGTCGAAGCCTGCTTCTGGTTGCTGTTTTCGTTGGCCCGCACCGACTGCACAGAGCGTTCGACGCGGGAATTCGGGTCGAAAATGGTTTCTTCGGTCTGGCGGGTGTCGGTGTTGATCTCGGCCTTGACGCTGGCGCGGAAATTGTCCGGGCCGAGATAAGGGGTGAGCGCGCGGCGGATGTTGTCGCCGATCTGTGCCTCCACCGTCTGCTCGACGCCGAGCGTGCGGGCAGCACTGGTGTTGGAGGGATCATCGCCCGCGGCCAGCAAATTGCCGTTGGAATCAAGCACCGTCACCTTGTCGGCCGACAGGCCCGGCACGGCGGCGGCGACGAGATGGCGGATCGACATGGCGCTTTTCTCGGCGTCGATGCCGGAATAGCGGATGACGACCGATGCGGAAGGCTGTTGTTCGTCGCGGCGGAAGTTGGCGCGTTCGGACATGACGATGTGGACGCGCGCCGCCTTGATGCCTGCGATGGACTGGATGGTGCGGGCGATCTCGCCTTCGAGCGCACGCACGCGGGTGATCTGCTGCATGAAGGAGGTGAGGCCCATCGCGCCGACATTGTCGAACAGTTCGTAGCCGGCATTGGCACTGGTGGGCAGGCCCTTTTCGGCGAGCAGCATGCGCGCCTGCGCGGTGGTGCCGGCCGGCACCAGCACGGAGGTTCCGTCGGAGCCGACGTCGAAACCGATGCCTGCCTCGCCCAGCACCAGGCCGATCTGGTTCACGTCGGAACGATCGAGCCCTACATAGAGCGTGTCGTAGGCAGGGCGGTTGAGATAGACCGAGGCGATGCCGATGACGCCCATCACCAGGACGGCGATACCCGCCAGGATGGCAAGGCGCTTCACCCCAAAACCGCGGAGATTCGAGATGATGCTCTGGATCTGTTCCGGCACGATAGAGCGACTCCCAGCATGATTGTCCGCCGGAACACTAGCCCTCGAAGCTTGTGCGAAAATGAAATCGGGCCGCGCTTGCGCGCGGCCCGTGAATTGGAGGTGGGGTGTCCGTCAGCTACGGCTGGATTAGCCGTTCTTGAAGAGCGACAGGATCGACTGCGAGGAGCTGTTGGCGATCGACAGCGACTGGATGCCGAGCTGCTGCTGCACCTGCAGCGCCTGCAGGCGAGTCGATTCCTTGTTCATGTCGGCATCGACGAGCTGGCCGACGCCACGGTCGATGGAGTCCATCAGGCTCTGCGTGAAGGTCTTCTGTAGGTCGATGGAGCTCTTGGCGGCGCCGAGGATGGTGGCTTGGTCGGTCAGCTGGCTCATGACCTTGTCGATCTTGCCGACCATCTGGGTGATGATGTCGTCGGTCACGCCGGCCGCCGTGATGTCGAGATTGTAGGCGGAAACGTTGTCGATCCTGGCCACGACCGCGCCAGCCGCGGTTTGGCCGGCCGTGTTGGCGGCAATATCGGTGGCGCCGCCGGCGAGCGCGGTCGCATAAGCGTTGTCGTACAGGCTCTGGGCGGCCGCGGTGGCATAGACGGAGGTCTGGCGATCGAGCGTGCCCTGGTTTTTGACATCGGTCGCCAAACCGGAATCGAACAGCTTGGTGCTCTCGACATCTATGTCGATCGTTCCGAGCGAGATCGCGCCCGATGAGGAGCGATTGAACGACGAGACGATCTTGGCGTCAGGCTGGACACCGTCATTTGCGGCCGCGACCTGCGTGGATGTCACCGACAGGAAATTCGAACCCGAGAAGGTGGCGGCATCCGCAAAGGACTTCATCTGCGCCTGGAGCGCCGTGATTTCGGTCTGCGTCTTTGCCTTGGCGGCAGCCGTCTGACCAATGGTGGAGAGCAGCTTGGTCTTGATCTTGCCGATCGTATCAAGCGCATTGTTCATGCCGGTATAGGCGGTGTCAACCTTCGAGGCGCCGAGACCGAGTGCATCCTGCACGGTCGACAGCGCCTGGTTGTCGGAGCGCATCGTCGTGGCGATCGACCAGTAGGCGGCGTTGTCCGAGGCCTCGGAGACCCTGTAACCCGTCGATATCCGGGCCTGCGTGTGCTCGAGCGATTTGTTGGTGGCGTTAAGGCTTTGAAGTGCCGTCAACGCCGCAGCGTTTGTCATGATGCTCGCCAAGAAACTCGCTCCTTTTTCCGAGCCGGTTTCTCAAAACCGGCATTGCCCTCGCGAGCCGCTGGCCCGCCCATGGATTGCCGTCGATTCGCCAATCCGTTGTAAGCTAATGGTTAACCATGACTAGCGCGTTATGGTTAACGGCCTGTTAAAGGCTTGCTTTCGAGAGTTAAGGAACGAGCGTTGCGCGGGGCTGGCGCAAACGCAAATCGGGCCGCGCTTTTGGCGCGGCCCGATATTCTAGTCCTGTTCGTGGTTGGTGAGAGCGATCAGCCGCGGAAGAGCGACAGGATCGACTGCGACGAACCGTTGGCGATCGACAGCGCCTGGACGCCGAGCTGCTGCTGGACCTGCAGAGCCTGGAGGCGGGTCGATTCCTTGTTCATGTCGGCGTCGACGAGTTGGCCGACACCGCGGTCGATGGAGTCCATCAGGCTCGAGGTGAAGGTCTTCTGCAGGTCGATGGAGCTCTTGGCGGCGCCGAGCTTGGTGGCGGCGGTCGTCATATCCTTGAGTGCGGCGTCGACGACGGTCATCATCTGCTGGATCTGAGTGTCGCTGGCGGCCGTGGTGCCCGAGAAGATTTTCAGCGAGGCGACCGAATAGGTGTCGGTGGCCGCCGCGGCAGCGCCGAGGGTCGGGGCCGAGGCCGTTGCAGCAACACCGCTGATGCCGAGGCGGTCGGCGTCGAGGATGCCCTTCGCGGTCGGCGTTGCGCCTGCATCATACAGCTTGATGCTTTCGACATTGACGTCGATCGTCGAGATCGACACCGCGCCGGTGGAGCTGCGGTTGAAGGCCGAAACGACCTTGACGTCGGCAGCCGTGCCGGTAGCGGTGGACACCGAAAGCATGTTCGTGCCGGAGAAGGTGGCGCCGTCGGCGTAGGCCTTCAGCTGCTTCTGAAGAGCGGCGATTTCGACCTGGGTCTTTTCCTTCGACGCATCCGTCTGGCCGTAAGATGCGGTCAGCTTCTGCTGGATCTGGTTGATGGTGGAGATCGCGCTGTTCATGCCGGTGTAGGCAGTGTCGACTTTCGAAGCGCCGAGACCGAGCGCATCCGAAACGGTGGACATGGCCTGGTTGTCGGAGCGCATCGTGGTGGCGATCGACCAGTAGGCGGCGTTGTCCGAAGCCTGGGAGACGCGATAACCCGTCGAGATGCGGGACTGGGTGGTGTCAAGGCTCTTCTGGGTGGCGTTCAAGCTCTGCAGCGCGGTCAACGCTGCGGCGTTCGTCATGATACTGGCCATGCTACTCGTACCTTGTTTTTACAGGTGTTTTTTTGACATACCGGCTTTCCCGGTATGACGGAGCGGCATCATGCCAATGACCGTTGTTTCGATCACCCGCCATCTGCGAGCGAATATGGCGGCAAGTCCCTACCAAAGGGCTAAACCGGAAGGTTAACCGAAAATAATTTGGGAAATTTCGACGATGCCGTGCACCCCGTCCAGCCTCTTCGGCGGACGGTGCTTCTACCGAGGCGTTACGGTGCGGACGATCAGTTGAACGAGCGCACCAGACTGCCGACGAGCAGGTTCCAGCCGTCGATCAGCACGAAGAACAGGATCTTGAACGGCAGCGACACCACGGTCGGCGGCAGCATCATCATGCCCATCGCCATGGTGATGGTGGCGACGATCAGGTCGATGACCAGGAACGGCAGCACGATCAGGAAGCCGATCTCGAAGCCACGCCGGATCTCGGAAATCATGAAGGCAGGCACCAGGATGCGCAGGTCGACGGTGTCGCGCGAAACGGTCTGGCCGCGCTCGCGGGCGAGGTCGGCGAAAAGGTCGAAATCCTTGTCGCGCACATTGTGCAGCATGAAGGTGCGGAACGGATCCGAGATCTTGTCGAAGGCCTCGGTCTGGCTGATCTGATTGTCCATCAGCGGCTTGACGCCGGTGTTCCATGCCTGGTCGAAGGTCGGCGCCATGACATAGAAGGTCATGAACAGCGATAGCGAGATTAGGATAAGGTTTGCGGGTGTCGATTGCAGGCCGATGCCGGCGCGCAGGATCGAGAAGGCGATGACAAAACGGGTGAAGCTGGTCACCATGATCAGCAGGCCCGGCGCCACCGACAGCACGGTCAGCAGGCCGAACATCTGGATGATGTAGCCGACGGTGGCGCCGTCGGCCTTGCCGATGCCGCCAAGGTCCAGCTGCTGGGCCGCTGCGATCGATGTGGTGGCGCCAATCAGCGCCGCGGCGAGAAGGAATTTTCTCATTCGAGCAGAAATGTCCTGATGAGTACTTGCTTGGCGTGTCCCTGACTGCGGATCGACGCGCGTTCGTCGAGATCTGCCTTCAGGTGCTGGTAGCCGCTGGCGCCTTCGATCTGGTGCATCTTCAAGGTGCGGACGAAGGCCAGAAGATCCTGATGGATGTCCTCCGACATGGCCGGCGGCTGCGGCGCGTCATAGACCACCGACACTTCCATCCTGAGCCAGGTTTCCGCGGGCGAGGCGATGTTGGTGGTGATCGGCGCCAGTGCAACGAGGGTCGATCCCGTGCCAGCTTCATGCGTGGCGGCGGGCTCGGCCGTCTTGCCCTCATTCTCCGCAGCCGGCACCGATGACGGTGCGCCGACACCCTTGAGATAGCCGCCCGACATCCAGCCCATGCCGATGGCGGCGGCCGTCACCACCAGCAGCATGGCACCCTGGACGGCGAGGGAAGGACCCTTGCGATGCTGAAGCTGTTCGACGTTGGCCACGTTTTCGCTTCCCAATCCTAGAACGGAAGAACCTGGTCGAGAACCTGCTGGCCATAGGCGGGTTGCTGGACCTCGGTGATACGGCCGCGTCCGCCGTAGGAAATGCGCGCTTCGGCGATGCGTTCGTAGGGGATCGTGTTCTCGGCGCCGATGTCGGCCGGCCGCACGATGCCGGCGATGGTCAGCACCCTGAGTTCGGCATTGACACGCACTTCCTGCGAGCCTGTGATCATCAGATTGCCATTGGGCAGGACGTCGGTGACGATGGCCGCCACGTTCAGCTCCAATGTCTCGGATCGCTTTATCTCACCATCGGCGGTCGTGTCGGTTTGGGAATTCAGCGCTCCAGCGCCTTTGCCGGCAGTGCTGCCGATCTTGTCCCATTGGGCGCTGATATCGAAACCGAGCTTGCGGTTGGCGGTACGGCTCCGGTCGTTCTGGTTCTTGAAGTTGGCGCGGTCGTTGATCTTGATCCTGACGGTCAGGATGTCGCCCTGGGACAGTGCCCGTGGGTCGGTGAACAGCCGGCTCTGGCGATCGTCCCACAGCGAGAATTTCTTGACCGGCGCGCGCGGCGTCTCGGGATATTTGTAAAGGGACCCGGTATCGCCGCCGTCTATGCCGGAGCCAACCGGAGAGAGCGCCGGTTCCTTGCCGACTTCCTTGAGATTGGTGCCGCAGCCAGACAACGCAGCCACCGCGAACAGGATGAGCGTTCTGCGGATCATGACGGATCTACCCTTCGGGCTGCGCTGGCCATGATGCCGGTGAGCGTCGCCGCCGCCTTCTGGTCCATTTCATTGAGGATGACGCCAGCCTTGCGCGAATCGAGCTTCATCAGGATGGCCGCGGCCAGGTCGGCGTTGACGATTGCCAAGCGCTCGGCCGCGGCATCGGGCTTCATGCCGGCATAGATCTTGACGACGCCGTCCTCTGCCCGGGCCAGGAAGACCTCGCGCCGCTTCAGCCAGGTCTCGTATTCGGCCTTCTTTTCGTCCAGAGCCTTCATGCGCTCGTCGATGCCGGCCTGGAGCTGCTTCAGCTCCTCGGCCTGCAAGGCATAGCGGCGGTCGCGGGCGGCGTCGGCTATGTTTGAGCAAAAGCGCTCGATCTCGCTCTGGTCCGGTGCCTTCTCCCGCGTCAATTGCTGGGGTGCCGCCGCAGGCTGCGCCCCTGGCAGAACCTGCCGAACGGCATCCTCGCCGTGCGCTCCGCCGCCGGAAACGGACATGGCCGCGAGAGCCGCGGCCGCGAATAGGATGGCGCGGGAGCGAGGTCTTTCATGGGATGAGAGGAAGAGGATCATCGGCATCGCCTATTGAAGAACCAGATCGGCTTGCAGGGCGCCGGCCGACTTGATGCCTTGCAGGATGGCAATGATGCCGTCCGGCTTGACGCCGAGCCGGTTGAGGCCGGAGACGAGGGTCTGCAGGTCCGGCCCGTCCAGCACGGCGACACGGGCGTCCGGCCGGCTGGCGTCGATGGCGGTGAACGGCTCGACCGCGGTTTCGCCCTTGGAGAAGGGTTCGGGCTGCACGACGCGCGGCGCTTCGGTAATGCGCACGGTCAGCGTGCCGTGGCTGATGGCGACGCGCGAAATCTTGACGTCGTTGCCGATGACGATTGTGCCGGTGCGCTCGTCGATGACGACGCGGGCCGGCGTGTCGGACTCGACCACCAGATTCTCGATCTCGGCGTAGAATCGCGCCGCCGAAACATTCTTCGGCCGCCTGATCTGCACGGTTCGGGAATCGCGCTCGCCCGCCACGCGCATGCCGAAGCGCTGGCTGGTGTAGTCGTTGATTGCGTCAGCGATGCGGATGGCGGTCGAAAAATCGGGATTGCGCAATTGCAGCGTGAGGATCGCCTGGTCGTCGAACTCGGCTTTCACCGAACGCTCGACGATGGCGCCGTTCGGCACCCGGCCGGCGGTCGGCACGCCTTGCGTCAATTGCTCGGCCTGCCCTTGGGCGGTAAAGCCCGAAACGATGACCGCGCCCTGGCCGACGGCGTAGATCTCGCCGTCCGCCGCTTTCAGCGGCGTCATGATCAGCGTGCCGCCGGCAAGCGAGGTCGCGTCGCCCATCGAGGAGACGTCGATGTCGATNTTTCAGCGGCGTCATGATCAGCGTGCCGCCGGCAAGCGAGGTCGCGTCGCCCATCGAGGAGACGTCGATGTCGATGCGCGCGCCCGACTGCACATAGGGCGGCATGTTGGCGGTGACGATGACGGCGGCGACGTTCTTGGCGCGTGCGCTACCGCCTTCGGTGGCGATGCCGAGGTTTTCGAGCATGGCGCGGATCGACTGTTCGGTGAACGGCGAATTGCGCAGGCTGTCGCCCGATCCGGCAAGCCCGATGACCAGGCCGTAGCCGACGAGCTGGTTGTCGCGCGAACTCTGCAGCTGGGCGATGTCCTTGATGCGCGAGGCGACCTGGCCAGGCGGCAGCGAGCTTGGCCCGGGCGAAACGCGGAACATGCGGGTGGTGGTGGCCGGATCATATTCGGGATCGTCGTAGACGCCGCCATTCCTGGCCGCAAGTTCGCGCTTGGCCTTGGGTGTCAGGCCGTCGGCCAGCGCCGGCTGCAGGCCGAGCAAGGCCGCCAGCAGAAGGGCAAGCGGACGCATCATGAAGCGCTGACCTGGATGGTTCCGTCGGCCATCACCGTGCCGGAGAGGATCTTGCCGCTGTCGCTGTTGCGAACCTTGATGAGGTCGCCGGCGGAACCTGGCTGCAATGTCACGGCGGTGGCCGATATCGTCAGGCCGCCCGAGATGAAGAAGACCTGCACGGCTGCGCCCTGTTCGACCAGCCAGGCATCGCGAACGGCTGTCGAAGGAATATAGCGGCCGGGCAGCAGCGTGCGTTTGGCGACCTTGCCCTGGAGTTCCTCGGCCAGCGTCGCCATCGCCTCGGGCTTGTGCTTGCCCGGGATCAGGGTCACCTGTTTCAAGGCGGTGAGCTCGATGGTCTCGCCGGGATAGATGACCCGGTTGGGGATCAGCACGACCTCGCCGCCGGATTGATTGCTGGCGATCTGAGTAGCCGATTGGTTTGCCGATTGACCTGTCGATTGGTTTGTCGATTCCTGGGCGAAAGCCGGCATGCCACCGGTCACCAGCGCAAGGACGAGCGCGGTGCGGCGGAATGCGGAGCAGGAGATCGGCATGGCCATCGTTACCTGATGTTCTTGGAGACGACGGAGGCCATGTCGTCGGCGGCCTGAATGACCTTGGAGTTCATCTCATAGGCGCGCTGCGCCGAGATCAGCTCGGTGATTTCCTTGACCGGATCGACGTTGGAGGCCTCGAGATAGCCCTGCTGGATGGTGGCGAAGCCGGGGTCGCCGGGGACGCCGACATTGGCCGGGCCGGAGGCGGTCGTTTCCTGGAAAAGGTTGTCGCCGAGCGGGGCGAGGCCCGCCTCGTTGGCGAAGTTCGCGATCTGAAGCTGGCCGAGGTTCTGCAGGTCGGTCTGGCCGTCGATGCGGGCGAAGACCTGGCCGGTCTTGTTGACGATGACCTCGACGGCATCGACAGGCACGTTGATGGCCGGAATGACACTGGCTCCGTCCACGGTCACCAACTGGCCGGTGGCGTTGGTGTTGAAGGCACCGGCGCGGCTGTAGAGCGTGCCGCCATCGGCGCCCTCGATCTGGAACCAGCCCCGGCCGGTGAGCGCCATGTCGAAACTGTTGCCGGTGCTGGTCAGTTCGCCCTGGGTGTGGACGTTGCGCACGGCCGTCGTCTTGACGCCGAGGCCGATCGAGACGCCTTCCGGCACCAGCGAGGCGTTGGAGCGGTTGGGCACGCCTTGCGTGCGGTCGACCTGGTAGAGCAGGTCGGAGAATTCGGCGCGTGCCCGCTTGTAGCCGGTGGTGTTGATGTTGGCGATGTTGTTGGCGATGACTTCCAGATTCGTCTGCTGGGCATTCATGCCGGTGGCGGCGATGGCGAGTGCTTTCATGGCCTGTTCCTCAGATGCCCATACGACTAACTTCGAGATAGGCCGAAACGACCTTGTCGCGGATGGCGACGGCGGTCTGGAGCGCCTGCTGAGCACTCATCACGGCATCGACGACCTGGCGGGTATCGGCGTCGCCCTTGAGTGCCTGCATCGACACCTGCTCGGCATTCTGCATCGTGCTGACGGTTTTGGAGGCGGCCCGGCTCAGCGCCTCGGCGAAGGACGTGCCAAGGTTGCCGGGCGCCGCGGGCGCAACGCCGCCTTGAAGCAGGTCAGTCGTAGTGTCGCCCAGACCCGGCTTCAGGTTAAGCGCGCCGATGCCGTTCACGATCATTGGTTCCTCATCAGGTCGATGGTCATGGAAATGAGGTCGCGCGCCTGCTTCACGACTTGCAGGTTGGCCTCGTAGGAGCGGTTGGCCTCGGTCATGTCGGCCATTTCGATCAGCACGTTGACATTGGGCATCTTGACGTAGCCCTTCTCGTCGGCGGCTTCGTTGCCGGGCTGGAATTCGACGGGAAAGTCGCTCGGGTCGCGGTCGATCGAGTTCACTTCGACGGTCGAGCTGCCCGAGGCCCGGTCGAGTTCGGAAACGAAGCTGATGGTCTTGCGGCGATACGGGTCGGAGCCGGGCGTGGCGCCGGTCGACTGGGCATTGGCGAGGTTTTCAGAAACAACGCGCAGGCGTTCGGACTGGGCGCCAAGGCCGGATGCTGCGACTTTCAGGGCTGCGGTCAGCGCGTCCATGGTCAGCTCTTAACCGCCATCATCATCATCGAGTGGAACGCCTTGACGATGGCCGTGTTGAGCTCGAAGGAACGGCGCACCTCGCCGGCCTTGAGAAGCTGGTCCTCGAGCACCACCGAATTCTTGGAGGGCATGACAACACCGTCGTCTTCCTGCGGCTTGATGGCGAAGCCGGCGTTGGTGGCAGCGCTGCCAAGATGGCCGGCCTGGGTGGCCTGCAGCGACACCGCGGCACGGTCGAGCACCTTTTCGAACGGCTCGACATCGTTTGCCGTGTAGCCCGGCGTGTTGGCGTTGGCGATGTTGCCGGCGATCGCCGACTGGCGCACGGCCAGCCACTGCGCTTGCTTGGCGGCGAGATCGAAAAGGGAAACGGGCTCCATGGGAATCTCCGGGCAGATGCCCCAGAGACTAGGCCGCCAGTCTTGCGCGGACCTTGCGGACGACCGCTAGAGCGGGATGCCCAAAAGCGTGACCCGGTTTTCTCGGACAAACGGGCATTGTTTGTCCAGGCATCAGGCTTACCCCTTTGATTTAGGACAAACCGCGTCGACTACCTGGAAAGCTCGATCACCTGGTTGGTGCTGGTGAGCATGACCCATTTGCCGTTGCGCTGTTCGATCGCCGACACCTTGCTGGAATCGGGCAATTTCGAGCCGCGCTGGACGAGCCACAGGCCGGTGTCGTCCTCGATCATGGCGCGGCCGTTGGCGACGTGCACCATACGGAATTTCGCGACGTCGGCAGGAAAGGGCTGATCGCCGGGCGGCGATGCCGGCCTTGAATCGTCCTGCACCGTTGCCGTGGCAAACAGGTCGAGATTGGCGTTGGGAACGTCCTTCGCCGTCAGCGGAGCGCTGCGTTCGGCGACCACGCCGCCACCCTCGCGCCCCGAATTGGTGCCGGTGCCGCCGAACTTGATCGCCTGGACGCCGAACTGGTCCTGATTGAAGAAGATGTACCAGGGAAACAGGGCGCAGGTGAGACCCAGCGCAATGCCGAGCGCGGCAATGACGACATCGCTTCGCCGGTCGGGCTTCTTGCCCACCCTGGGAAATTGCGCCTTTGGCGGCTGGGGCCACTCGGTGACGCGGAACAGGTCGTCGATCAGCAAGTTGCGGCTGGCCTGCGCCATCTCGGCAGCCTCTGCATGAGGAACCTCGTGCAGGGTGGGTTCGACAATCCTGGGCACGATAGGCTCGGCTCTGCCGGCCCTGGGCAGGATCGGCTTGACAGCCCTGGCCAGAACGGCCTCGGCCTTGGCGGCTATGGCACGAGCGGCTTTTGCCTTGGCCGCATTCGCTTCCCGTGTCCTGGCTTCCTCCGCGGCGTTCGCCTCGGCGATCATCTCGCGCAGGACGCGTTCGGTGTACTGTCGTTCACTCTCCTGGTTCGGCATTCTGCTTTCCCTTGAGATGACGGGCAAGGTCGGAGAACGGATCGGTCGAAGGACGGTCCCTGGGCGATTGCGTCAGCGCCTCGTAGATCAGCGGCACCTGGCGCACGGCAATGTCGAGTTCGGCATCGACGCCACCCTGATAGGCGCCGAGCAGGCGAATGTCGCGTGTGTCCTCGAAGCGCGAGATCATCGACTTCAGCCGGGTCACCAGGGCGCGTTGCTCGAGGCTCCACGCCTTGCCAGCCAGACGCGATATGGACGACAGCGGATTGACCGGCGGATAGCGTCCCTGTTCGGCGATCGCGCGGTCGAGCACGACATGGCCGTCGAGGATGCCGCGCACGGAATCGGCGACCGGATCGTTGTGGTCGTCGCCATCGACCAGCACGGAAATGATGGCGGTGATCGAGCCTTTTCCCTCGGCTCCTGGCCCGGCTCGCTCAAGCAGCTTCGGCAGTTCGGTGAAAACCGAGGCGGGGTATCCGCGGGCGACCGGCGGCTCGCCGGTTCCCGTTGCCACTTCGCGCAAAGCATGGGCGAAGCGGGTGATCGAATCCAGCACCAGGAGCACACGGTGGCCCTGGTCGCGAAAGTGCTCCGCGACACGCATGGCGGTGTCGGGTGCGCGCCGGCGCATCATGGCGCTCTCGTCGCTGGTGGCGACCACGGCCACGGTCTTGGCCATGCTGTCGCCGATCGTATCCTCGAGGAATTCGCGGACCTCGCGGCCGCGTTCGCCGATCAGCGCCACGACGACGGTGTCGAAAGCGTCGGCACCGGCGAGCATGGCAAGCAGCGTTGACTTGCCGACGCCGGAGCCGGCAAAGACGCCGAGGCGCTGGCCCAGGCACAGCGGCGTGAAGATGTCGATGACCTTGACGCCGGTCATGAACGCCGTTCCGACCCGCTGCCGGGCCATGGCGCCGGGCGTGGTGGCGTTGGCCGCCATGTCGTCACCCCTGACGAGCGGCGGGCCTCCGTCGATCGCCCGGGTCAGCGCATCGATGGTGCGGCCGCGCCACGAGCCGTGCGGAGCCACGGCGAGCGGGCCGCGGCGGAAGACGGCATCGCCGATACCGGCATCGGCACTGCGTTCGAAGGGGGCTACGACAACCTCGTCGCGGCTGATCTTGACGATCTCGCCGCGGCGCGCGCCGGCCAGGCCACGCTGCTCGACGATATCGCCCAACCGAGCGAAATCGGAAAGGCCGCGCACCTTGTAGTGCGTGGGCGTGACTTCGGTGACGAGGCCGCCGCGCTTGACCAGCCCGTCGGCGCCGCTGAATCGGCGCCATACACGCTCGAGCGCGGCCAGACGGTCTTCCGGCGCCGGCTGCAGCTGTCTCTCGGGTGCGCGGATGGATGGCTGTTGGAGCGACATGCTACTTCGAGCCGAGCGTCTTGATCGCCTCGTCGGTGGAGGATTCCGTCTGCCGCATCAGGGCCGCGGTGTTTTCGAAGGCGCGCTGGACCATGATCAGCCGCGTCATCTCCAGCACCGGATTGACGTTGGACTCCTCGACGAAGCCCTGGGCGATGCCGACATCGGAGCGATCGGTGACCGGTTCGGGCGTGTGTGCCGGCACGATGCCCGAATTGCCATAGCGCACGAAGTTTACGCCCGGATCGAAATTGTAGAGGCCGATCGAGCCGACAAGCTGGTCGTTCTGGCGCAGCGAGCCGTCGGCCCCTGCCTTGGGCGGGCCGTTGCGCGGGTCGAGCTGGATCGGCGCGCCGCCGGCATCGAGCACCGGATGGCCCTCGATCGACATCAGCTCGCCATTCTCGTTCATGGAAAACCGGCCGTCGCGGGTCATGACGGGGCCGGCGGGCGTGTCGATGGCGAACCAGGCGTCGCCCTGGATGGCGAAATCGAACGGGTTGCCGGTCTCGGTCAAGGGGCCGTGGGCGCCGGAAAGATAGGTCTTGCCGGACGAAGCGAAGGAGACCGACTTCTGCCCGGTGCCGGACACCACGTCCTCGAATTTCACGCCCGTGGCGCGAAACCCGACAGTATTGGCGTTGGCGACATTGTCGGCGATCGTGTCGAGCCGGCGCTCGAGCGCCATTTGCGCGGAAAGGGCGACGTAGAGACTGTCCCGCATGGTCAGAACTTCAGTTTCTGCATGGCCATCATCAGGTCGGTGGAGATGCCCGACGTGACCGGCTTGGCGAAGAGCACGCTGATCGACGACACCGCGGTCGAGGTCGGGTTGTTGATCTCATACATGCTGGTGAAGCGGGTCAGGAACTTGGTGAGCTTCGCGGGGTCGGTGAAGTCCGTGAGGTCGAGCTTCTGCTCGAACAACTGCGCCTGCTTGTCGATATCGGCGGTGGCAAAGGAATCGGGCAGGCCGAGCGCGGTGCGCACGACGCTGGCAAGAGCGGTGTCGGCCAGCACGTCGTACCAGCTGGTTATGTCAGGCGCCTTGCGTTGGAAATAAAGCGCCAGCCGCACGCCCTGATTGGTCTGGCCGGCATCCTCTTCGAGCGTCTGGCGCAGATACTTGTCGACGGTCGGCTGCTGCGCGGGATTGATGGTGGTGGCGTTCTCGCCATTGGCTTCGAAATTGAAGGCCAAAGCCAGTCCCGCGTAAGCTGGGTTCGTCTGCTTGTTGGCGACGCTGTCAGGGTCGCTCACCTTGCTTTGCAGGACCTGCTTGATCAGGTCCTTGTCCTCGGTCGCGGAGTCCAGACCATATGCAGCCAGCGCGTAGGTGTAGAGCCGGCTGTTCGACATCAGATCGTCGACGGACTTCACCTTGGTGATGTTGGCGAGATAATAGGTCGTCTCGCCCTTCACATAGTCGGAATTCGGATCGAGACCGGCGATCTGCGCCTGCGTGGCGTAGTTCTTCGTCACCAGCTGCTGCGCCTTGTTGTAGATCGTCGCATCGGCGCCGTTGGCGGCAAAATTAAATGCGCTGACGAACTGGGCATAGCGCTTGTCGGTCAGCTTGTTGGCGAAACTGTCGGGATTGGTGACGCCTTCCTTGAGCGCCTTGACCATGAACGCCTTGGCGTAGTCCATGTCTTCAAGCCCGTAGGCCTTCATGGCATATTTGAACAACCGATCGTTTTTGACGAAATCGTCGATCGATTTCACCTTGGTGATGTTGGCGAGATAATATTGCGTATCGCGATCGACCGTCGGCTGTTTCTCGATCCGGTCGATCGACTTTGAGATGTCTCTGGTGATCAACTGGTAGCTGGTAAAGGTATTGAGCAAGGACGCGCCTCCGGCCGAAGCAATGCCAGCACGATAGCGCCACTTCCTTGCGCGAAACTGAATCGCCTCAATTCGGTTCCATGGCGGCTCCGATTCAAGCCTCACACAAGGCACGGGGACTATCCCTTGCACCTGATGTGAAATGCGGAAGGACCTGTCGTGGGCATTCTGATTGGACTGGTGGTAACGCTCGGCTGCGTCCTCGGCGGCTTCATGGCCATGGGCGGGCATCTGCACGTGCTGGTCCAGCCGTGGGAAGCCGTGGTCATCTGCGGCGCTGCACTGGGCACCTTCCTGGTCGCCAATCCGATGAAGACGGTCAAGGATACCGGCAGGGGCATCCTCGAGGCCTTCAAGCAGGCGGTGCCGAAGGAACAGGATTACCTGGAGACGCTCGGCGTGCTGCACAGCCTGATGCGCGAGCTGCGCTCGAAATCGCGCAGCGAGGTCGAGGCGCATATCGACAATCCGGAAGAATCAGCGATCTTCCAAGCCTTTCCGACCGTGCTCAAGAACCACGATCTGATGGCCTTCATCTGCGACTACTGCCGCATCATCATCATCGGCAATGCCCGCTCGCATGAGATCGAGGCGCTGATGGACGAGGAAATCCAAACCATCAAGTCCGACAAGATGAAGGCCTATCACGCGCTGGTCGCGGTCGGCGACGGCCTGCCTGCGCTCGGCATCGTTGCTGCTGTGCTTGGCGTGGTCAAGGCGATGGGCGCGCTCGACCAGTCGCCGGAAATCCTCGGCGGCCTGATCGGCGCCGCCCTGGTCGGCACGTTCCTCGGCATCTTCCTGTCCTACGCGGTGGTCGGGCCTGTCGCCACCAAGATCAAGACGGTGCGCGAGAAGAAGAACCGCCTCTACATTATCGTCAAGCAGACCCTGCTCGCCTACATGAACGGCGCCCTGCCGCAGGTGGCGATCGAGTTCGGCCGCAAGACCATCTCGTCCTATGAGCGGCCGACCATCGACGCCGTCGAGCAGAGCACGATGAACACCGGCGCCGCCGAGAAGAAGGCCGCCTGAGCGATGCACGACAGATCGGTGCCCACACGGTCATGACCAGTCCAGGCAGCCCCGCGCAAGCGCGCTCGCTGATCATAGAGCGTCTGGTCGGTGACAGCGGCGAGGCCGATCAGGTCATCGACGCCGGCCGTGCCATGGCCGAACGCGCCGTGCCGCTGCTGCACAAGGGGCTGTCGAGCGGGCTTGGCGTCCCCGTCATCGTCGATCTCAAGGCGGTCGAGGTCAGCCGCGTTACCGAGGCGCGCTCGCGCGCCGGCGACAATTTCGCCATGACCGTGGTCGGCTCACCGGCGTCGTCGGACGCGATGACACTCGTCATCGACGCAGCCGCGATCGCGATCATGGTTTCCACGTTGTTTGGCGGCGACCCGGACATGCCGGTATCGCCGATCGAGCGCGACCTGTCGCCGCTCGAGGCCGATGTCTCGACCATGGTTTTCCAGGAGGTAGCGCAGGCGCTGAACGGATCGGGGCAGCGCTCGCTCGAACTGCGACTGCCGGCCCCGCGGGCCATGTCCGGCATCGAGGCCAGGCGGCATGTTTTGCGCGACGGCGCGGCAATTCGCATCGTCCTTGGCATCTCGACGCCGGTCGACAGTGGCAGCATCACGGTAACGATGCCGCAGCGTATCGTGCTGGCCGGCCGCGACGGTATCGCCAGCGCCAGCGAGGCCGATCCCGGCACCAGTTGGCGCGCACGCTTTTCTGAAGAGGTGATGCGCTCGACGGTGGCGCTCGAAGCCACCATGCCGCTGGCGCGGCTGACGCTGGGCGACCTTGCGAGGCTGGAAGTGGGCCAGGTCATCGATTTCGAGGAAACGGCGCAATCGCGGGCTCGCCTCAGCGCGCGCGGCCAGACGCTGTTCGTATGCGAGTTCGGCAAACTGGGACAGAATTACACCGTCCGGATCAGGCATCCCTTCGATGCCGGGCAAGACTTTATCGACGGGTTGATGCCGGCTGGCGCCGGGCGCGCCTGAGCATTTGGAGACGATACATGGCCAAGACCAAGGCAGAACCAGACCTCGACCAGCCGGACGAGCAGCTCGACCGCGCCATCGAGGAATTGCGCGGGGTCCTGCATGAAGAGGAACAGCGCCCAGACGCAGCCTTCCGGGCCGCGGCAGGAGCCAATTCCAGCGTCATCATGAACATCCCCGTCGATGTCCAGATCATTCTCGGCAGTACCGAGATGGCTGTGTCCGACCTGATGGCGTTGCAGAAAGGGTCGACGGTCGCGCTCAACCGCCGCATCGGCGAACCGGTCGACGTCGTCGTCAACGGCCGCAAGATCGCGCGTGGCGAGATCACGGTGCTGGAAAGCGATCCCTCGCGCTTCGGCATCAGGCTGACCGAAATCATCGCCGGTACGAAGGGCGCCTAGACATGGTTTGCGGGGCTTGCCGGTGGCAGCGGAGGCGAGAGGCAATATGACGACGCCGGCGACCCTGACGCGCGCGCAGAAGGCGGCCGCCATCCTGGTGGCGATGGGTAAGCCGTCGGCCAGCCGTCTCCTGAAATTCTTCAAGCAGGAGGAGCTGAAGGCACTGATCGAGGGTGCGCGGCTGCTCAGGACCATTCCACAGAGCGATCTCGAGCGCATCGTCGCCGAATTTGAGGCCGAATTCACCGAGGGCGCGGGCTTGCTCGATTCCGCCGACAGGATGGACACGATCCTCAATGAATCGCTCTCGCCCGAAGAGATGAGCGCGATCATGGGCGACAAGAAATTCGAGGTCGCTCCGGAAGGCCCACCACCGATCTGGCCCGAGCTCGAGAAGCTCGAGCCGGCGCGGCTGGGTACGTTCCTGGCCGGCGAACATCCGCAGACGGCGGCCATGGTGCTGTCGAAGCTGGCGCCGCAGACGGCGGCGGGGGTGCTTTTGACCCTGACCAAGCCGATGCGTGGCGAAATCATCAAGCGCATGGTGACCATGGCCAATGTTCCGGATGCCGCGGCCAGGATTGTCGAGAACCGGCTGCGCACCAGCGTGCTGGCGGAGACCTCGACCAAGGATACGTCGGTGGGGCAGGCACGCGTCGCCAGCGTGCTCAATGAACTGGACAAGCCGCTGCTCGAGGAGGTCATGCAGGATCTGGAAGCCGCCGGTACGCCCGATCTCGACGGCGTGCGCGCGCGACTGTTCGCTTTCGACGACCTGCCGCTGCTTACGCAGAAGGCACGCGTGCTGCTGTTCGACGGACTGTCGACCGAACTTGTCACGCTGGCGTTGCGCGGCACGTCTGCGGCGCTCGCCGAGGCGGTGCTGTCGGCGATCGGCGCACGGTCGCGACGCATGATCGAAGCCGAACTCGGGGAGGGGTCGGAAGGCATCCCCGCCGCCGACATCACGGCGGCACGCAAGACCATCGTGACGACGACGATCCGTCTGTCGCGCGAAGGCGCGTTCGAACTTCCTTCGACGCAGGACGCCGCCTAAGGCATGTCCGACGCCGTCGACAAGGATTCGAAAACCGAGGAGGCGACGGAAAAGAAGATCCGCGACACCATCGAACAGGGCAAGCTGCCCCATTCGAGGGAAACCGCGCTTCTCGCCTCCTTCGTCGCCATACTGGTGTTCACCGTCTTCTATGCCAAGGATGCCATCATCGACCTCGGCATGTTCCTGGCGACGTTTCTCGAGAAGCCGGAAGCCTGGCCGATGGACACCGAGACCGATGTCATCGCGCTCTACAAACTCGTCATGCTGGAAGTGGGCCGCGCCCTCGTCAGCCTGCTGGTGCTGTTGACCGTCGCCGGCATCGGCGCCTCGGTGCTGCAGAACATGCCGCAAATCGTCGGCGAGCGCATCAGGCCGCAGTTTTCCCGCATCTCGATCGTCAAGGGCTGGAGCCGCATGTTCGGCGTTCAGGGCTGGGTCGAGTTCCTGAAATCCCTGGGAAAGGTCGGCTTCGCCATTGCCGTGCTCTCCTTCACGCTGTCGGAAGATCACCGCAAGCTGCTTGCCGGGATGATCACAAATCCCGTTGCCTTCGGCCTCGTCATCCGCGGCATCGCGGTCGACATATTGGTGGCGATCGTCTTCGTCATGGGCCTGATCGCGGCGATCGACATCGTCTGGTCGCGCTTCCACTGGAAGCAGGACCTGCGCATGAGCAAGCAGGAGGTCAAGGACGAGTTCAAGCAGTCCGAGGGCGACCCGATCGTCAAGTCGCGGCTGCGCTCGCTGGCACGCGACCGCGCGCGCAAGCGGATGATGACGGCGGTGCCGCGCGCGACGCTGATCATCGCCAACCCGACCCACTTCTCGATCGCGCTGAAATATGTGCGCGACGAGGATTCGGCGCCGCTCGTCGTGGCCAAGGGACAGGATCTGGTGGCGCTGAAAATCCGCGAGATCGCCAGGGAACACAACATCCCGATCTTCGAGGACGTGGCGCTTGCCCGCTCCATGTACAAGCAAGTTTCGGTCGATAATGTGATCCCGTCGCAATTCTACCAGGCCGTCGCCGAACTGGTGCGGATCGTCTACTCGAAAAAGGCTGAGCGCGGACAGATTTCATGAACCGCCAACCGCACGCAAAATCCCGCGAGATCATCGTCGCCAGCGCCATCGAGCAAGTGGTGGGCGAACTGAGGCTGATCGATGTCGCCGACTATATCGCCTTCATCCGGCTGGAGCATTTCGCCTGCCTGTCGGATCTGGTCGATTCAGCGGCGGAGCTGTTCTTCATGCCCGGCACGCTCAGGCTCGGCCATGGCGGCGAGGCGCATGTCGACTGGAGCGGCAGCCCGCGCATCGTGCTCGACCTGGAACTGCGGCCACCCGGGGCGACGGTCTATTTCCAGCTGACGCTGAGCGAGAACGGCAACTCGGTTGTGGTCAACTACGTGTCGTTCGAGAAGCCGGGCGAAGATCCCGAGCACAACACGGCCTTGCTCGAGACCGTGATCGAAGAGGCCCGTATCCGCAGGGTCGAGCCGCTGGCCTTCTAGGCCTATTGATATTCAGGTGATGCCGGCCTGCAAATCGCTGATACCTGAACCTCAACAGACCTTGACCGCTACTCGATCAAACCGAGCCGTAGCGCCTTGGCCACCGCCTGGTTGCGGTTGACGGCGTTGAGCTTCTGCGTCGACTGGGTCAGGTACTGATTGGCGGTGTGCACCGACAGTTTCAGCAGCCGCGCGATCTCTTCGCTGGTGTTGCCGTTGGCGGTCAGCTTCAGGCATTCGAGTTCGCGCTTGGAGATGGCGCGCATCCTGCCGGCATCGCTGGGGCGGATCCGGGCGACAGCGGCGAACAGCGAAAAACAGCGGGCATGGATTTCGTAGAGCGTATCCTGGGGGAGGGCGATCTCCGATCCGAGGAAGACGACGAGACCGCACTGGCCGCGGTCGGCATGGACGGGAAGGGCGATACCGCTGGTGCCGGGCGCCAGCGCTGTGATCTGTTCGGTCCAGGCGAGTTTGCCGAACATCTCAGCCATCGCCGCGACGCCGTCATCCGTCCACCAGCGCGGCTCCGTCGAGTTGCGGGTGTGGCGCACGATCTCCTCGCCATTGGCGCCTGAGATGAACTTCGTCGCCACCGCGATGCCGGGATAGTCGGAATCGAAACACGGGACCAGCCGTGCCCGCTCCGGTGACGGGCTGACGAAGAACAGGCCGAAGGCCGAGGCGTTGATGTCGACCGATATCCAGCGGCAGCGGCGCACGGCATCGGGAATGGTGACCGCGTGATGCGTTTCGGAGCCGAGCGAGAAGGCGCCGAACGGGTTGCGCTGCTCGTTGAAAAGGGCTTCGGCTGCTTCCTTGATGTCGGCGTTTTTCAAATGATGCCACTCCTGATCGCCGTGGCGATGGCCATCGCGCGGTTGCTGGCGGCGAACTTCTGGATGGCGTGGGTGATGTAGCTGTTGACGGTGTTGGACGAGACGCCAAGGATGACGGCGACCTCATCGGTGGTCTTGCCCTCCGAAACCCAGAACAGGCATTCGCGCTCGCGGTCCGACAGCGGATCCTGCATGGCGGCGGCGGCGATCAACTGCGGAATGTGCGAGAGCGCATAGCAGCACTTCAGTTGCGCCTTCATCAGCGCCGGCTGGTCGATCTTGCCGGCACTTGCCGCCGAGAACAGGGCGAACAGGCGCTGACGACCGACATTCAGCCGCAGCGAATAAATCTCGGCATGGCCGAGTACGTCGAGCAGGCGTGCCTCTTCACCGGAGACCAGTCCATCCGCATCCGGCGCCTGCGCCGCCACCAGCGGCCTTGGACGGATACCGGGCGCAACGGTGAGCGCGCCCTGGGCAAGGCCGGCGATCAGCCGCTTGCCGATCAATTCGATAGCGTCGAATATCCAGTTCGAGGAGACGATGCGCGCGTCGTTGCGGTCCTGGTCATGGACGATGGCGACCAGCATGTAGCTGTCGGCGCCGATCTCGGCGGTCAATTCCATGAAAAAGCTGGTGAGATCACCGCGCGAGGTCAGGCGCGAGCCTAATGTGTCGGATTGAAGAAGCGCGGCGGGACTGCTCATCTGTTGCTTTTGGCCGGAATCGATTCTGATGTCCGGATGCTGGAGAGCCAGCCGCCGAACCCGAAAACGCGTTACTTTTACGAGACACACACGAGGCGCGGGGCCGCGCCCAATCAGACGGAATCCATTCAGGGAACGCGAAGCCGTCCGCGTCTGGCGCCGGAAAATTTCCGGAACGTGAGACTTTGGGTGGTCGCCGCGCCCCCCGAGGACCGGCTGATTCGGGTCTAATCTACCCGCAGATGAATCCGACATCAAACGCGATTTGACAAAATCGAATCTGATGGACTCAGGTGCGACTCAGGAGGCGATTTTCGTAGCCTTCGAGGCGTGAAAATGTCGGGACTGCGCAAGCCGGCCATATCGGCGGCCCGCCCGTTGCGATAGATTCGAAATGCCGAAGGGGTGGGCATCTCCGGCAATCGAGCCTGTAGACGGCATGACTGACGAAGTCGTCGGGGCAGTCGTACGCAGGCTCATGGCATGGTCCGGTTTCGGGGGAAACAATGAGCGATTCATTTCGGGAAGTTACGTCCGTCTCGTGGTTCGGGCGGATCAAGCGGGCTGTCGGCGGGGTCGTATTCGGCCTGCTTCTGGTCGTGCTGATGGTGATCGGGCTGTTCTGGAACGAAGGCCGCGCGGTGCAGACGGCGCGCTCGCTGGCCGAGGGCGCCGGCGCCGTCGTCTCGGCCGGCGCCGACAGTGTCGACGCCGCCAATGACGGCAAACTAGTGCATGTCAGCGGGCCGGTGACAGCCGATAGCGGGCTGTCGGATCCGGATTTCGGGATCGCTGCGCAAGGCCTGCGCCTGTCGCGCGGCGTCGAGATGTATCAGTGGAAGGAAGACTCCAAATCCGAGACCACCAAGAAGCTCGGCGGCGGCGAGGAGACGGAGACGACCTACAGCTATTCGAAGGTGTGGGACGACAGCCAGATCGACTCGTCGGATTTCAAGAAGCCTGATGGCCATCAGAATCCGCCGATGGCGATCCACAGCCGGACCTTCCAGATTCCGGAAGGCAAGCTCGTCGCCTTCGATCTCGATGCGCCGGTGCTGGATCGCATCGAGGGCGACAAGGATCTTTCGCTATCGCCAAGCCAGTCGGCCGCGATAAAGGCCGCCTACACCGGTACGAAGCCGCTCAGCATCGTCGACGGCAGGATCTATCTCGGTACCGACAACACAACGCCGGCGCTCGGCGACTACCGCATCGGCTACGAGCTTGCGCCGCTCGGCGTGGTGAGCATTGTCGCGCGCCAGGCCGGCAGCCGGTTCGAGTCCTACCAGACCGAGGCAGGCGATGCGCTGCTGATGGTCGATATGGGCCAGGTACCGGCCGACAAGATGTTCGCCGAGGCGGTCAGCGCCAACACGCTGATCACCTGGCTGCTGCGTGCCGCTGGCCTGCTGCTCCTGACGATCGGCTTTGCCCTGTTCCTCAGCCCGATTGGCGTGATCCTCGACGTCATCCCGTTCCTCGGCAGCATGGCGCGGATGGGAACCGGCATCATCGCCTTCTTCCTGGCGATCCTGGTCGGCACGACGACAATCGCGATTGCCTGGTTCTGGTATCGGCCGGTTCTGGCGGTTGGCATCCTGGCCGCCGGCGTCATCGCTGCGGCGGCGGTCTATTATCTCGGGCGGTCACGCAAGCCAGTGGCGCCGATGGCCGCGCCAGGCACTGGCACCGCGGCGTAGCCTGCGAACAAGGGCGGCCACGCGCCCTTTTCTTTCGTGCCTGTCGCTGTGCTTGCGAGAAGGTCTACCGATCCTCGAAACCGGTCAGCACGCCGACGGCGTTGATGCCGATCTCCTCGACGGCATAGCCGCCTTCCATGACGAACAGCGTCGGCAGGCCGAGTTTGGCGATGCGGCGCCCGATCTTGGGATAGTCGGGGCTGGTCAGCTTGAACTGGCTGATCGGGTCCTTCTCGAAGGTGTCGACGCCGAGCGAGACGATGACGATGTCGGGCGCGTAGGCGGCGAGCCTGGCGCAGGCGTCCTCCAGCGAGGCGTTCCAGGCATCCCAGCCGGTGCCGAAGGGCATCGGATAGTTGATGTTGAAGCCTTCGCCCGCGCCGGCGCCACGCTCGTCGGCATGGCCGAGGAAGAACGGATATTCGACCATCGGGTCGCCATGCAGATTGAGAACCTGCACGTCGGCGCGGTCATAGAAGATCTCCTGCGTGCCGTTGCCGTGGTGATAGTCGACATCCAGGATCGAGATGCGCTTGGCACCCTGATCGCGGAACCACTGCGCCGCGACGGCGGCGTTGTTGATGTAACAATAGCCGCCCATGAAGCCGGCGCCGGCATGATGGCCGGGCGGACGGCAGAGCGCGAAGGCGGACCTTTCGCCGGCCTTGACCAGACCGGCGGCGGTGAGCGCCACGTCATAGGACGACTTGATCGCCGCCCACGTGCCTTCGACGAAGGTGGCGCCGGCATCGAAAGAATAGTAGCCGAGCAGCGCATCGACACGCTTCGGCGGCACGTCGCCGCGCAGGCCGCGCGTCGGCCAGGTGAAGGGCATGGCCGTGCCCTCGTGACCGGAGGCCACCCATTGCGGCCAAACTGTCGGCAGGAAGTCGATATAGTCCGATTTGTGAATGCGTTTGGCGGCGGCAAGATCGTGCTCGAGCGGCAGGACGATCGGACCGAGCTTCTCGCTTTCGACCCGCGCCTTGATGAATTCGGCGCGCGAGGGCTTTTCAAAACCCGGCACGATCGCCGATGTGACCAGTTCCATCTGGCCGGCATGGCCGGCATGAAGCGGCGAATAGACAGTCTTCATAAAATTCCTCTCGAAATACGAAATCAGTCAAGGTTGAGATAGGGGGTCACCAAAGCGAGCCACATTCTTTCCACATCGTCCTCGATGAGGTCGTATGTCTTGCGATCTCTTTTCAGCCCCACGAGCCGGCAGGCGTGCCCGACATCCATCATCAGCACGCCGAGCCGGCTGGCGATCTCGTCTTCAAGCGCTGGATTCACATGCTGCAGCCATGCGGCGTAGAGGGCAATGATCTGCTCGTCATATTCGTCCTGGATCGGCCTGAGGTCGGCGTTACCGGAAATAGCCTCGATCACCGGCATCAGGGTGGCGTTGTCGCGATAAAGCGTGGACGTGTCGATGAAGAGCTTGCGCACTTCCTGGCGAAACTCGTCGCGGTTGGTGGGCGGGGCGACCTCGATGCGCCTCGCGATCACCTCGGGAAAGGAGGACAGCCAGCGTCGGGCGAGATCCAGGAGAATGGCTTCCTTGTTGGGAAAGTATTGGTAGACCGAACCGACCGACAGGCCGGCGCGCCGGGCAATGGCGAGCGTCGTCGGCGCCTTGGTTCCCTGCTCCCGCGTCAAGACCAGCGCCGCGTCGAGAATCCGGTCGACCACCTTGCTCGACCGCTGTTGCCGCGGCTGCTTGCGCGGTTCGAGCGCCATCCTGGTTTCGCGGCTGAGACTGCGCTTCACTGCTCGATGTCCTCGTTCCCTGCCGGGTCTCAATACGGGTGCAGGTGCTGTCCAATACATTCGAAATTCGGTACGTTGACAAACGCGAATAATTAGTCGCATTCTTTTATCCACGCTGTTTTCAGGGATCACAAGGGGAATTTCCAGAGACAGCGCACTGGCATCATTTTTCGTCCGATAGCGCCGCTGCGGTGACGTGGCAGCTTGTCGGACAAGAGGATTGCCGGTCTCAGTCAGTCGTCAAAAGCGCGGAGTCGCGATGTCTGTCACAGGTGCGGGTCACAATGCGGATCTGATCGTCATCAATGGTCATATGCTGACCATGGACGATGACAATCCCACCGCCGAGGCCGTTGCCGTCAAGGACGGCACCATCGCCGCCATCGGCAGCCGTGCCTCCATCGAAGAGCTTAAAGGTCCGGCCACAAAGGTGATCGACGCCAAGGGCGGCTCGGTGATCCCGGGCTTCATCGAAGCCCACATGCATCTGTTCTCCGGCGGGGCCGAGCTCGCGCATCTTCAGCTTGGCGGTGTCCATGGCTTCGAGGCGTTGCAAAAGGCGATCCGCGACTATGCGCCGACACGGCCCCATGCCACGATGCTGGTCGGGCAGGGCGTCGACTACACCGTGCTTGGCAGCGAGCCGGTGACGCGCCACCATCTCGATCAAATCCTGCCGGACCGGCCCTTCTGCATGGCCGCGCCCGACCATCACACGATGTGGGCCAACACCAGGGCGCTGGAGATGGCCGGCATCCTGCACGGACGCACGCTTGGTCCGGGCAACGAGATCGTCATGGGTGACGATGGCCTGGCGGCGGGTGAATTGCGCGAGGGCGAGGCCTTCGGTCCGGTGCTCGACCTTGCCGGCGAGAGCCGGGTGCGGCTGGGGCTGGCGACAGGCGGCGAGCCGGACCCGATGCCGTCGGCTGAAGAACGCGCCGCCGACCGCGACATCATGCGGCGCGGGCTTGCCTGGTGCGCGCGCCACGGCATCACCTCGATCCAGAACATGGACGGCAATCTCTACCAGCTTGAGCTGCTGGCCGAGATCGAGGCCGCGGAAGGCTTGCCCTGCCGCGTCCAGATCCCGTTCCACTACAAGAATTTCATGACGCTCGACATGCTCGACAAGGCGTCCGTGATGACCGAGCGCTACAACAGCGAGTGGCTGTCCTCGGGCATGGTCAAGGTGTTCTACGATGGCGTGCTCGATTCCTGGACGGCGGTGATGGTCGAGCCTTATGCCGATCGCACCGACTGGGTCGGCGAGCCACTGTTCACGCCGCAGCAGTTCATCGATCTGGCGGTTGCCGTCGACAGACGTGGACTGCAGATCGCCGTGCACTCGATCGGCGACGGCGCCGTCCGCGCCGTGCTCGACGGCTACGAGGCGGCGCAAAAGGCCAATGGCAAGCGCGACAGCCGGCATCGCGTCGAACATATCGAGGTCATAACCACATCGGACGTGCCGCGCTTCGCCGAACTCGGTGTCATCGCTTCCATGCAGCCGCCGCATCCGCCCGGCGCCATGGATTTTCCGCTGGAGCCGACCGTGTCGCGCATCGGGCCGGCCCGTTGGCCGCTGAGCTATGCCTGGCGGACCTTGAAGAATGCCGGCGCGCATGTCGTGTTCGCATCGGACTGGCCGGTGTCGCCGATCGATCCGATCCTGGGTATTCAGGCGGCAGTGATGCGCAAACCATGGGCAGAAAGCGACCCGGACCAGAGCTTCTCGCTGCATGAATCGCTCACCGCGTACACGGTGGAGGGTGCCTATGCGGAGTTCGCCGAGCACCGCAAGGGTATGCTGAAACCAGGCTATATGGCCGATCTGGTGGTTTTGTCCGATGATATCGAGAGGACCGCGCCGGCCGAACTGCACAGACTGCGGCCGGTGACGACGATCTGCGGCGGCAAGGTCACCTACCAGGCCTGACAATGGCATGCGGCTTGCTAGCCGGATGAATGACTACTGAACTGTGATTCAATGCCGGACTTGCCAACCTACCGGCCGTGTGGTCACATCCAACAGGGGAAAAACCTCGCCAGCAAGAGCGGGGTCAACAGTGAGGCGTATCGTGCCGGAAAAACCGGATCGGAATGCAATTGAAGTCGTAAACGTCAGTAAAATTTTCGGATCAGGGGAAGGGCAGGTCGCTGCCCTCGATACGGTCTCGGTGACCATCCGCGAAAACGAGTTCTTCACGCTGCTGGGACCATCCGGCTGCGGCAAGACCACGCTGCTGCGGCTGATCGCCGGCTTCGATTTTCCAACCGCCGGCGAGATCCTGCTTTACGGCCAGGACATCGCACCGTTGCCGCCCTTCAAGCGGCCGGTCAACACCGTCTTCCAGTCCTACGCGCTGTTTCCGCACATGACGGTGGCCGACAATATCGGCTTCGGCCTGGAAATGCTGGGTAAGCCCAAGGCCGAGATCAAGGCGCGCGTCGCCGAGATGCTGAAGCTGGTCAAGATGGAAGCGCTGGCGGGCCGGCGCACCAGCCAGATCTCCGGCGGCCAGCAGCAGCGCGTGGCCCTGGCCCGGGCGCTGGCGCCGCAGCCCAAAGTGCTGTTGCTCGACGAACCGCTGTCCGCACTCGACTACAAGCTGCGCAAAGAGATGCAGATCGAACTGAAGCGGCTGCAGCACGAGACCGGCATCACCTTCATCTTCGTCACCCACGACCAGGAAGAAGCGCTGACGATGTCGGACCGCATCGCGGTGATGTCGTCGGGCAAGATCCTGCAGGTCGGCTCGCCCTGGGACATTTACGACAAGCCGGCGGAACGCTTCGTCGCCGACTTCATCGGCGAAACCAACTTCCTCACCGCAGCGATATCGGGCATCGGCAACGGAAGGGCGCGCGCGACGCTCAAATCCGGCACGGCCATCGAGGCGACCGTTGCCGAAGGCTTCCAGCCAAAGGACAACGCCACCGTGGTGGTGAGGCCCGAGCATGCCAAGCTGACGAAGGACAAGGGCGACCTCGCGGGCACGGTCGAAAACATCGTCTATTTCGGCACCGATACGCATATCCATGTCCAGCTCGACAGCGGCGAGGCCTTCACCGTGCGCCAGCAGAACACGCGCAGCGCCGGCTGCGGTTTCGAACGCGGCGACAAGGTCGGCATCATGATCGGCAACGACGCCGCGCAAGTGCTGAGGGACTGATGGCGACCGCGGAAGAAGTCGCCAAGGCAGCGGAGCGGCGCGATGTGCGTGACCGCTGGCTGTTGTCAGCACCGGCGCTGCTGGTCATTCTGTTTGCCGCGACCGGCCCGTTGCTGATCGTGCTTGTCTATTCGTTCCTGACGCCCGGCGCCTATGGCGACGTGAAATGGCAGTTCTCGTCCGACGCCTGGACATCGGTGCTGCTGGAGCGCGACATTTTCGACGATACGCTTTCGCTCGCGGCGGCGCATGTCACCATCCTCTGGCGTTCGGTCAAGCTTGCGGTGGTGACGACGCTCGCGACCTTGGCGCTCGGTTTCCCGACCGCCTATTTCATGGCGACGCGCAGCGAGAAGACGAGGGATCTCTGGCTGTTCCTGATCACCATCCCGTTCTGGACCAACCTCCTGATCCGTACCTTCGCCGTGCTGCAGATCATCCGCAACGAAGGCATCATCAACACGATCCTCTTGAAGCTCGGCATCGTCTCGGCGCCGATCCAGATCCTCTACACCGATACGGCGATCCTGGTCGGCATGGCCTATGTCTACCTGCCGCTGATGGTGCTGCCGATCTATGCCAGCATGGAGAAGCTCGATTTTCGTTTGGTCGAGGCGGGCTATGATCTCTACGCGACACGCTTCAAGGTGCTGCGCAAGATCATTTTCCCGCTGGTCAAACCCGGCGTGATCGCCGGCTCGATCCTGGTCTTCATCCCGGCACTTGGCGCCTATGTGACGCCGAGCGTGCTTGGCGGCGGCAAGAACATGATGCTGTCCAACCTGATCGAACTGCAGTTCGGCCAGGGCCGCAACTGGCCGCTCGGCTCGGCGCTGTCGATCACGGTGATGATCATCGTCATGGTGGCGCTGCTTGCCTATGTGCGCAATGCCGGCAAGTCGGGAGTGCGTCATGGCTGACAACTTCTCCATCAAGCACCAGCCGGGGTTCACGGCGATCGCCGCGACCTGCTTCGTCGTGCTCTATCTGCCAATCATCGTGCTGGTCATCTACGCCTTCAACGCGGCCAGCTCGACATCGGAATGGGGCGGGTTTTCGTTCAAGTGGTTCCAGTCGGCATACCAGAACACGCAGGTCATCGATGCGACGCTGCGATCCTTCCAGATCGGTTCCATCGCGGCGGTGCTTTCGACCATCTTCGCCACCATGGCCGCGCTCGCCACCACGCGCACGGCATCCTATCCCGGCCTTACCTTCAAATACGCGGCGATCAACCAGCCGCTGATGGTGCCCGAGATCGTCACCGGCGTGGCGCTGCTGATCTTCTTCTCGCGCATCAAGATCTTCACCGGTTATTCGGGGATCGGCTATTTGGTCGCCGCGCATACGGCGTTCTGCATTCCCTTCGCCTACCTGCCGATCCGGGCGCGGCTGGAGAATATGGACCTGACGCTGGAACGTGCGGCCGCCGACCTCTACGCGACGCCATGGAAGACCTTCCGCCGCATCACGCTGCCGCTTTTGTGGCCCGGCATCCTGGCCGGACTGATGCTGGCCTTCGTCATCTCGCTCGATGATGTCGTCATCACCGAGTTCGTCAAGTCGGGCGGCCAGGACACGTTGCCCACCTACATGCTCGGCCAGATCCGCCGCGGCATTACACCCGAGATCAACGCGATATCGACCGCTTTCCTGCTGCTTTCGGTCGCGATCGTCACGTTGTTTTTCTTCGTCAGCAGGAAACGAGACTGAAACCTGAAATGGGAGTTAGAACGATGAACTGGAAGACAACAGCGACCGCCATGGGGTTGGCGTTGCTCGCATCGACGGGGCTTGCCCGCGCCGAGGGCGTGCTCAACATCTACAATTGGGGCAACTACACCAGCCCCGACGTGATCAAGAAGTTCGAGGACAAATACAAGGTCAAGGTGACCATCACCGACTACGATTCCAACGACACCGCGCTTGCCAAGATTCGCCAGGGCGGCACCGGTTTCGACATCGCGGTTCCGTCGCAGACCTATGTGCCGATCTGGATCAAGGAAGGTCTCGTGCTGGAGACCGATCCGGGCAAGATGGAGAACTTCAAGAACGTGGCGCCGGAATGGGCCAATCCTGAATTCGACCCCGGCCGCAAATATTCCGTGCCGTGGGCCTGGGGCACGATCGGCGTCGTCGTCAACACCGATGCCTATAAGGGCCCGGCCGATACGTGGGGCATTGTCTTCAACACGCCGGACGAACTGAAGGGCAAGGTCAATGTCGTCCCGGAAATGGGCGACGTCATCTTCGCGGCGATCAAATATGTCGGCGGCCAGCAGTGCACCGATGACAAGGCGGTGCTGAAGAAGGTGCGTGACCTCCTGGTGGCGGCCAAGCCGAACTGGATCGCCATGGAATACAACACCATCGAAAAGATGGGCGCCGGCGACTTCAAGGCAACCAGTGACTGGAACGGCTCGGCGCTGCGCCAGCGGCTGGCCAACCCGGCCATCCACTACAATTATCCGAAGGAAGGCTTCGGCCTGTGGAGCGACAACGTCGTCGTCCTCAAGGAAGCCAAGAACGTCGAGAACGCCAAGCTGTTCCAGAACTTCATCATGGATCCGGAAAACGCGGCTGGCCTCTCGGCCTTCCATCGCTATGCCAACGCCATCACCGGCTCGGACAAGTACATGCCGGCCGACATGAAGGACGCGCCGGAAGTCATCATTCCGGCCGACGCCAAGCCGAAAGGCGAATTCCAGAAGATGTGCCCGCCTGAAACGCAGGAACTCTACACTAAGATCTGGACCGAGCTGCAGAAGTAATCGCTACGCGATGGACCCGGCGGCACACGCCGCCGGGTCTTTTTTGTTCCGGGAATGGCTTTCATGGACTCCTATCGCAACAGCGATCCGCGGCCGCCGATCATGCAGGGCTCGCCGCCCGCCATGGTGCCGCCGAAGCTCGACTGGGACAGGCCGCCATGGAACCGCTGGGCGTTCCAGCACATCAGGGAAATTCTGCCGACCGCCGAAGTCTGGCGCGGCAATGGGCATCGCCACCGCCTCGAACGCGCCGAGGTCGATCTCGACGGGCTGCCGGTCGAGGGCAGCGAGGGCCAGCCTTCGACGCTCGCGGGGCTGCTCGACGAGACCTACACGGATGGCTTCCTGGTGCTCAAAAACGGCAAGGTCGCCTATGAGCGCTATTTCAACGGCATGGACGAGCGCACGCTGCATCTGTCGCAGTCGATGGCGAAGTCCGTCACCGGATCGGTGTTCGGCATATTGGCCGGCCGTGGCCTGATCGATCCAGCCAAGGCGGTGACCGATTACCTGCCAGAGCTGAAGGCAACGGGATGGGCCGGGGCCAGCATCCAGCATGTGCTGGACATGACCACGGGCGTGCGCTTCTCCGAGGAATACACCGACCGCTACTCCGACATCGGCCAGGTCGATGTCGCGACCGGCTGGAAGCCGGTGCCGCCGGGCAGCGATCCGGACTTTCGCTGGCCTTCGCATATGTTCGACCTGATCCTGGGCTTGAAGGACACAATCCGTCCGCACGGCGCGAAATTCGAGTACCGCTCGATCGAGACCGACGTGCTCGCCTTCATCATGGAACGGGTGACGGGCAAGCGGCTGGCGCAGTTGGTCTCGGAAGAGCTCTGGCAAAAGCTCGACGCCGACGAAAGCGCCTGCTTTACCGTCGACAGCGCCGGCTATGCGCTCGCCGATGGGGGCTTCAATGCAACGTTGCGCGACTATGGCCGCTTCGGCCTGATGATCCTCGGCAATGGCGGCGGCATCGTGCCGGCCGAATGGATCGAGACGACACGCAATGGCAGGCACGGCCCCGATTTTTCCGCCAGCCTGCCGGAAGGCAGTTATCGCAACCAATTCTGGATCGAGGATCCCCGCTCGCGCGCGCTGATGTGCCGGGGCGTGTTCGGGCAGATGATCCACATCGACTGGAACACGGGAATGGTCGTGGTGAAGCTGTCGAGCTATCCGGACTTCAACAACCTCGCCTACTCCATGGCGACATTGAAGGCCGTGCATGCCATCGCCGCCGCGTTGAGCTGAGCCCCCCCTAGAAAAAACGACTCCAAGAGGAAACGCCATGACCGGCATGACCGTGTTCGAGACCCGCTACGGCTTCCGTCGCAACGAGGTGCTGCTCGCCAACTGGCGCGAGAACCCATTCAACCGATGGTCGTTCCAGAACCTCGGCGAACTGGTGCCGACGGCACGCGTCACGGCGGCCGGGGGCATCGAGGCACCCATGCAAGATCTCGGTGGCCTGCTTCGCGAAAAGGTCTCGGTCGCCAGCGCGCCGGAAACGGTGGCCGAATTTCTCGTCCGCTCCAGCACCGACGCGCTGACCATCATGAAAGGCGGCAAGATCATCGGCGACTGGTTCGCGCCGCACATGGATTTCGGCGCCCGTCACATCATCTTCTCGATCAGCAAGTCGGTGACCGCCATTGTCGCCGGGATGCTGGAAGGCGAGGGGGTGTTCGATCCGGAAGCGCCAGTGGCGCACTACATTCCGGAGGCCGCCGGCTCGGCATATGGCGATGCGAGTGCGCGGCATGTGCTCGACATGAGCGTCAGCCTCGATTTCGAGGAAGCCTATCTCGATCCGGAAAGCGCCTTTGCCCGCTATCGCCGGGCGACGCTGTGGAACCCGGGCGGCGGCACCGAAAGCCTGCGCGAATTCATCCTGACCTTGCAGCGGCTGGCCGAGCCGCATGGCCAGACCTTCCGCTACCGTTCGCCCAATTCCGACCTGCTCGGCCTGTTGCTGGAGCGTGCCTCGGGCCAGCGCTTCAACGATCTGATGCGCGAGAAGCTCTGGCTGCCACTCGGCGCCGTCAGCGAGGCTTCTATCGGCGTCGACATGGAAGGCACCGCACGCACCGCCGGCGGCATCTCGGTGACGCCGCGCGATCTGGCGCGTGTCGGCGAAATGATGCGTCAGGGCGGCACGGCCAATGGCCGGCGCATCGTGCCGGAGGCCTGGGTGCGCGACACGACCAGCACCGGCGGCAGCGCGGAAGCCTGGCAGCGCGGCGCGATGCTGCCACTGTTCCCCAAGGGGCGCTATCGCAACAAATGGTACCAGACCGGACACGAGAACGGCGCCTATTGCGGCATCGGCATCCATGGCCAGTGGCTCTATGTCGACCCCAGGACCGAAGTGGTGATCGCCAAGATGTCGTCGCAGCCGCAGCCGGTCGACGATGCGCTCGATCTCGAGCTTGTGGCGTTTTTCGAAGCGCTGAGCCGGATGGTCTAAACGCCTCCTGCCACCAAATTAGCGAGTGCTTTCCTGTGGACCCGCCGGGCTGACGGAAGCGCGGCGGTTGGCGGACCGGATGTCAGCGCCTATGGTCGCCGCTCTTTCGACAAGAGTGGGAATGACATGGCATCCGATATCAAGCGCATCGCAGCCATCATCGCGACCGAGATCGCGGCGCGGCCCGAGCAGGCGGCCGCGGCGATCGAACTGCTCGATGAAGGTGCGACGGTGCCGTTCGTGGCGCGCTACCGCAAGGAAGTCACCGGCGGGCTGGACGATACGCAGCTACGCGACCTTGCCGAGCGGCTGGCCTATCTGCGTGAGCTCGACGCGCGACGTGACACGATCCTTGGCTCCATCCGCGAGCAGGGCAAGCTGACCGAGGAACTCGAGGGCAAGATCATCGCCGCCGCCACCAAGGCGGAGCTGGAAGACATCTATCTGCCCTACAAGCCCAAGCGCCGCACCAAGGCCGAGATCGCTCGGGAGCGCGGGTTGGGGCCGCTGGCGGAGGCCATCCTCGCCGATCGTTCGCTCGTGCCCGCCGAACTGGCGCTGGCCTATGTCAGCGAAGAGGTGGCCGATGCCAAGGCCGCATTGGAAGGCGCGCGCGACATCCTGTCGGAACAGTTCGCCGAAAATGCCGATCTTGTCGGCAAATTGCGGACCTACATGAAGGAACGCGCCTTCATGCGCGCCAGAGTGGTCGACGGCAAGCAGGAGGCGGGCGCGAAATTCTCCGACTATTTCGACCATGTCGAACGCTGGGCAAATGTGCCGAGCCACCGCGCGCTGGCCATGCTGCGCGGCCGCAACGAGGAGGTGCTGTCGCTCGACATCGAGGTCGATGCCGATGACACCTCGCCGGTGAAGCCGGTCGAGCGAATGGTCGCCAATGCCTATGCCATCGGCGGCAGCCTGCCGGGCGACCGCTGGCTGATGGAGGTCGCGGGCTGGACATGGCGGATCAAGCTTTCGCTGCACCTGACGCTCGATCTGATGCGCGACCTGCGCGAGCGGGCCGAGGAAGAGGCGATCCATGTCTTTGCCCGCAATCTCAAGGATCTGCTGCTCGCCGCGCCGGCAGGGTCGCGGCCGACGATGGGGCTCGATCCCGGCATCCGCACCGGCGTCAAGGTGGCGGTGGTCGACGGCACCGGCAAGGTGCTCACGACGACGACCGTCTATCCCTTCCCGCCAAAGAACGATGTGAGGGGCACGCAGGCGGAACTCGCCAGGCTCGTTCGCCTGCACAAGGTCGAGCTGATTTCCATCGGCAACGGCACCGGCAGCCGCGAGACGGAGAAGCTGGTCGCGGACATGCTGTCCGACATGCCGTCCGACGGCGGACCGAAGCCGTTGAAGGTGATCGTCAGCGAGGCGGGCGCCTCCGTCTATTCTGCATCGGCGACGGCGGCGGCGGAATTCCCCGGCCTGGATGTGTCGTTGCGCGGCGCGGTGTCGATCGCGCGACGTCTCCAGGATCCGCTCGCCGAACTGGTCAAGATCGAGCCGAAGTCGATCGGCGTCGGCCAGTACCAGCACGATGTCGACCAGTACCGGCTTGGCCGGTCGCTGGAAGCGGTGGTCGAGGATGCCGTCAACGCGGTCGGCGTCGATCTCAACACCGCTTCAGCGCCATTGCTGGCGCGGGTTTCGGGTCTCGGTGCGTCGCTGGCCGACGCCATCGTCGCGCATCGCGACGCGACCGGCCCCTTCGCCAGTCGCAAGGATTTGCTGAAAGTAGCGCGCCTTGGACCCCGCGCGTTCGAACAGTCCGCCGGCTTCCTGCGTATTGCCAATGGCAGCGAGCCGCTCGATGCCTCCTCGGTGCATCCGGAAGCCTATGGCGTGGCCAAGAAGATCGTCGCCGCCTGCGGCCGTGATGTGCGTTCGCTGA
This sequence comes from Mesorhizobium sp. LNHC232B00, assembly GCF_000502435.1. Classification (NCBI taxonomy): domain Bacteria; kingdom Pseudomonadati; phylum Pseudomonadota; class Alphaproteobacteria; order Hyphomicrobiales; family Phyllobacteriaceae; genus Mesorhizobium; species Mesorhizobium sp. LNHC232B00. The sequence goes on along the minus strand of NZ_AYWP01000009.1, from coordinate 60,561 downwards.
TGGGCGACAGCGCGGCGCTCAAGGCGCTTGATCCGCGCGTCTTCGTCGATGAGCGTTTCGGCCTGCCGACAGTGCGCGATATCCTGGCCGAGCTGGAAAAACCCGGCCGCGATCCGCGTCCCGGCTTCAAGACCGCGACCTTCGCCGACGGGGTCGACGACATCAAGGATCTGAAGCCCGGCATGCTGCTGGAAGGCACCGTCACCAATGTCGCCGCCTTCGGCGCCTTCGTCGATATCGGTGTCCACCAGGACGGGCTGGTGCATGTCTCGCAGCTGGCCGACCGTTTCATCAAGGACGCGCATGAGGTGGTCAAGGCCGGCGACGTGGTCAAGGTGCGCGTCGTCGACGTCGACATCAAGCGCAAACGCATCGCGCTCTCCATGCGCAAGGATGGCGGCGAGGGCGGCGCATCGAGAGGGCCACGCGACAATGGTGGCGGCAAGCCGACGCCACGTTCGCCAATGCCGCAGCGGCAACCGGAACGGCCGGCCCAGCAGGGCGCGTTTGGCGCCGCGCTGGCGGATGCGCTGAAGCGGAAGTAGCTACCAAGCCAGAACGGTCGGCTCCTTCTCAAGCTGGCCCAGCAACCAGTCGCGAAAACTGGCGACGGGCGGGTGGCCTCTCTTGTCGTGAGGCACGACGAGATAATAGGCGCTGCGGCTTTGCATGGGCTGGCCTGGCGCCGGCACGAGCTGGCCGCGCTGCAATTCACCCGTGATGAGGATGAGCGGCAACAACGCGACGCCGAGCCCTGCCATGCACGCCTGGGCGGCGGTGCCGAACTGCTCGAACTGCATGCCCGGTCCGGTCGGCGCGCTCAGGCCCTGGTGCTCGAACCATTCGGTCCAGGCGCCGGGCCGCGTCGCCATGTGCAGCAGAGGCAAGCGGCCAATATCGGCCGGCGTGGCAATGGCGCGGCCGGCGAGGAAACCGGGCGACACTACCGGCGCCACCGTCTCGCGCACCAGGAGTGTGGAGTCGGCCTCCGGCCAATCCGGCAGGCCGTAGTGGATGGCGGCGTCCAGCCTCTCCCTGGCGAAATCGAAGCGGCCGACGCGGGTGACGAAGTTGATGGTGATATCAGGGTTGTTCTCGACGAAATCGGGGATCATCGGCATCAGCCAGCGCGTGCCGAAGGTCGGTAGTATGGCCAGGTTCAGGACCCCGCTATGCCGATTGCTCATCAATCCAAGGGCTGCGTCGCGCAACTGGCCGAGGGCCGAACGCACCGCGTCGGCATAGATTTCGCCCGCTATCGACAGCCGGACATTGCGACTGTCACGCTCGAACAGCCGGCGGCCGAACTGATCTTCGAGTAGCTTGATCTGCCTGCTGACCGCGCCCTGCGTCAGATCAAGCTCCTGCGCGGCGGCGGTGAAACTGCCAAGCCTGGCCACCGCCTCGAAGGCGGCAAGGGCGCTGATGTTGGGCAAAAGGCGGCGTTGGACACTCATGATCCATTCCTAACGCTCATTGATCGGTGAAGCAATTTCGTTTGATTTTTTTAGGCCACGGGCCGATAAGCCGGACTTCACCCGTTTGAGGATCAAGAAGCCATGGCCGCCGACAAGAATGCATTCGTCTGGGAAGACCCGTTCCTGATCGAGGGCCAGCTTTCGGACGACGAGCGCATGGTGCGGGACGGCGCGGCGGCCTTTGCCGCCGACAAGCTCGCGCCGCGCATCGAGGAGGCGTATCTCGAGGAAAGGACCGATGCCGGCATCTTCCGCGAGATGGGCGAGGCGGGTCTGCTCGGCATCACCATCCCAGAGGAATATGGCGGGCTCGGCGCCAACTATGTCACCTACGGGCTGGTCGCGCGGGAAGTCGAGCGCGTCGATTCTGGCTATCGTTCGATGATGTCGGTGCAGTCGTCGCTGGTGATGTATCCGATCCAGGCCTACGGCTCGGAGGCGCAGCGCAAGAAATACCTGCCGAAGCTGGCGTCGGGTGAATGGATCGGCTGCTTTGGCCTTACCGAGCCGGATGCCGGCTCGGACCCGGGCGGCATGAAGACGCGTGCCGAGAAGACCGCCAACGGTTACAAGCTCACCGGCTCCAAAATGTGGATTTCCAACGCGCCGATCGCAGACGTGTTCGTCGTCTGGGCGAAGTTGAAGGGTGACAACGGCAAGGACGAGATCCGCGGCTTCGTTCTGGAAAAGGGGATGAAGGGGCTGTCGGCGCCGAAGATCGGCGGCAAGCTGTCGCTGCGCGCGTCGATCACCGGCGAGGTGGTGATGGAAGGCGTCGAGGTCGGCGAGGACGCCTTGCTGCCCAACGCCAAGGGCCTCGGTGGCCCGTTCGGCTGCCTCAACCGGGCGCGCTACGGCATTTCCTGGGGCGCCATGGGCGCCGCCGAGGATTGCTGGCACCGGGCGCGCCAATACGGCCTCGACCGCAAGCAGTTCGGCAAGCCGCTCGCCGGCACGCAGCTATTCCAGAAGAAGCTCGCCGACATGCAGACCGAGATCGCGCTTGGCCTGCAGGGCTCGCTCAGGGTTGGGCGGCTAATGGATGAAGGCAAGATGGCGCCGGAGATGATCTCGATCGTAAAGCGCAACAATTGCGGCAAGGCGCTCGACATCGCTCGCCAGGCCCGCGACATGCACGGCGGCAACGGCATCCAGATCGGCTACCACGTCATGCGCCACGCGCAGAATTTGGAGACGGTCAACACCTACGAGGGCACGCATGACGTGCACGCGCTGATCCTCGGGCGGGCGCAGACGGGGATACAGGCGTTTTTCTGAGCGGCAACCGTTGCTTAAATTAGGTGCACCGCAACATCTCTGCTTGGAGAATGGCCGCCTGATGTGTCAGGGTCTAGCGTTCGTTTGAAACGCTGAATTCCGGGGCCCTATGGCAATTCTGGCAGCCGTCTATCACCTGACCCATTACAAATACGACCGGCCGGTGGTGCTCGGTCCTCAAATCATCAGGCTTCAGCCGGCGCCGCATTCCCGCACCAAGGTGCTGAGCCATTCGCTGAAGGTCGAGCCGGCGAACCACTTCGTCAACCTGCAGCAGGATCCCTACGGCAACTTCCTCGCCCGCTTCGTGTTTCCGGAACCGGTGACGGAGCTCAAGATCGAGGTCGATCTCGTCGCCGACATGACGGTCTACAATCCGTTCGATTTCTTCGTCGAGCCGTCGGCCGAGGCATTTCCGTTCGAATATCCGGAAGAGATCCGCGACGATCTCGCCATCTACCGCACACCGGAGCCGGCGGGACCGCTGCTCTCGGCCTTCCTGAAGACCATCGACCGCAGCGCGGAAAATACGGTCAATTTCCTCGTCGATCTCAATGCCAGGCTGCAGCGCGAGATCGTTTATATCGTGCGCATGGAGACCGGCGTGTTCTCGCCGGAGGAGACGCTGGCCGCGGCCAAGGGATCGTGCCGCGATTCGAGCTGGCTGCTGGTGCAGATCCTACGCAATCTCGGCATCGCCGCGCGCTTCGTTTCGGGCTATCTGATCCAACTGAAGCCGGATCTGGTGGCGCTTGATGGGCCGGCCGGCACCGCTGTCGATTTCACAGACCTGCACGCCTGGTGCGAAGTCTATCTTCCCGGCGCCGGCTGGATCGGCTTCGATCCGACCTCGGGTCTGCTCACCGGCGAGAGCCATGTGCCGTTGGCGGCAACGCCGCATTTCCGCAATGCGGCACCGATTTCCGGCATGGCGAGCTTCGCCAATGTCGAGTTCGGCTTCGAGATGCGGGTCGATCGCATCGCCGAGCATCCGCGCATCACCAAGCCGTTCTCCGACGAAAGCTGGCAGGCGCTCGACGCGCTCGGCAACAAGGTCGATGCCGCGCTGACGGCCGCGGACGTGCGGCTGACCATGGGCGGCGAACCGACCTTTGTGTCGATCGACGATTTTGAATCCGCCGAGTGGAACACCGCCGCCGTCGGGCCGACCAAGCGCGAAAAGGCCGATGCGCTGATCCGAAGGCTGCGCGAACGCTTCGCGCCTGGCGGCTTCCTGCATTATGGCCAGGGCAAATGGTATCCCGGCGAAACCCTGCCGCGCTGGACCTTTTCGCTCTACTGGCGCACCGACGGTCAGCCGGTATGGAGCGACCCGTCGCTGATCGCGCACGAAAAGAGCGCGGCCGACAATGTTGGCCCGCAGCAGGCGGGAAACCTGCTGACGGCGATCGCCGGTGAGCTTGGCATCGACACGTCCATGGTCAGCGAGGCCTATGAGGATCCGGCCGAGTGGCTGATCAAGGAAGGCAAGCTGCCAGAGAATGTCGATCCATCGAACTCCAAGCTGGAAGACCCGGAAGAACGCAGCCGCATGACAAAGGTGTTCGAGCGCGGGCTGACCAAGCCATCGGGCTACGTGCTGCCGGTGCAGCGGTGGAACAGCCAGGCCTCGGACCCTCGCTGGCGGTCCGAAAAATGGACGACGCGGCGCGGCCGGCTGTTCCTGGTGCCGGGCGATTCACCGGTCGGCTATCGGCTGCCGCTCGGCACGCTTCCTCACGTGCCGCCGGCGCAGTTCCCCTACATCGTGCCGGTCGATCCGTCGCTGCCGCGTGGACCGTTGCCGACGCGTGAAGCCATGCTGCCAGGGCCCGCGCCAGCCGAGCTTGAAGGCGCCGACGAGATGGCGCGGCGCCAGCAGGCTGCCTCATTTACCGCCGCGACCGGACAGCAGGACCGGGTCGAGCAGGAGATTACCGAGATCGGCGGCGCCGTGCGCACGGCGCTCTCCGTCGAGCCGCGCGATGGACGGCTATGCGTCTTCATGCCGCCGGTCGAGGCGCTGGAGGACTATCTCGAACTGGTTGCCGCCGCCGAGAATGCAGCTAAGGCCATAGGTCTTCCCGTGCATATAGAGGGCTATGGCCCGCCGCATGATCCGCGCCTCAACGTCATCCGCGTGGCACCCGATCCCGGCGTCATCGAGGTCAACATCCATCCGGCTGCCAATTGGCAGGACTGCGTGGCGACGACAACGGCGATCTACGAGGAGGCGCGGCTGACGCGGCTTGGCGCCGACAAGTTCATGATCGACGGCCGCCATACCGGCACCGGCGGCGGCAACCATGTGGTGGTCGGCGGCGCGACGCCCAATGACAGTCCGTTCCTGCGCCGGCCCGATCTGCTGAAGAGCCTGGTGCTGCAATGGCAGCGGCATCCCTCGCTGTCCTATCTGTTCTCCGGCCTGTTCATCGGACCGACCAGCCAGGCGCCGCGCTTCGATGAAGCGCGTCACGATTCGCTCTACGAACTCGAGATCGCCATGGCGCAGGTGCCGCATCCGGACACCGGCTCTGCACCTCTGCCGTGGCTGGTCGACCGGCTGTTCCGCAATTTGTTGACCGACGTCACCGGCAACACGCACCGCTCGGAAATCTGCATCGACAAGCTGTTTTCGCCGGACGGTCCGACAGGGCGTCTTGGGCTGGTCGAATTCCGCGGCTTCGAGATGCCGCCCAACGCGCGTATGTCGCTGGCACAGCAATTGCTGGTCAGGGCGATCATTGCTCGCGCGTGGAAAAACCCGCTCGACGGGCGCTTCGTGCGCTGGGGCACCTCGCTGCACGATCGCTTCATGCTGCCGCATCACGTCTGGGCGGATTTTCTCGATGTGCTGGACGACCTCAACCTCAATGGCTTCGAATTCCGTCCGGAATGGTTCGACGCCCAGCTCGAATTCCGCTTTCCCTTCTGCGGCGAGGTCCAGCATGCTGGCATCAAGCTGGAGCTGCGGCAGGCGCTGGAGCCGTGGCATGTGATGGGCGAGCAGGGTGCCATCGGCGGCACCGTGCGCTTCGTCGATTCCTCGGTCGAGCGGCTGCAGATCAAGACCGAGGGTCTCAACCCCGAGCGTCATGCGATCGTCTGCAATGGCCGCATCGTGCCGATGAAGGTTACCGACAACCGCGAGGTCGCGGTGGCGGGCGTCCGCTTCAAGGCCTGGCAGCCGGCCTCCGGCCTTCATCCGGCGTTGCCGGTCAACACGCCGCTGGTGTTCGACATCTATGACCGCTGGTCCGGCCGGGCGGTCGGCGGTTGCGTCTACCACGTCGCGCATCCCGGCGGGCGCAATTACGACACCTTCCCGGTCAACGGCAACGAGGCCGAGGCACGGCGGCTCGCCCGCTTCGAACCGCGCGGCCACACGCCATCGGGCTATGTGCTGCGCGAGGAACAACCGGCGGAAGATTTCCCGATGACCCTTGACCTTCGGCGGCCGGCAAGACTCTGATCAGCGATGGCAAAGGGGAATCACAGAAGGGTACGCGGCAAGCCGCAGACCCACAGCCTGCTGGAGCACTACCAGCCGATTGACGGCGTCGTCGACGAGATGGTCGATGCGTCGGGCAATCCCCGCCCGGTCTGGAAGCATTTCATCGAGGCGCTCGACGAACTCGGCGCCGAAAAGCTCGGCCAGCGCTTCGCTCGCGCCGACCAGTATCTGCGCGATGCCGGCGTCTACTACCGCGTCTATGACAAGGCCGGCGCCAATGAACGCGAATGGCCGCTGGCGCATGTGCCGCTGCTCATCGAAGACGCCGAATGGGCCGACATCAGCGCCGGCCTCGTCCAGCGCGCCGAGCTGTTCGAGGAAACCATCGCCGACATCTATGGGCCGAACCGGCTTGTCGAAAAGGGCATTCTGCCGGCGGGGCTGATTGCCGCCAGCCCGGAATATTTGCGGCCGGTGGTCGGCACCAGGCCGGCCGGCGGCCATTTCCTGCATTTCTGCGCCTTCGAGCTTGGCCGTGGACCAGACGGAAGGTGGTGGGTGCTGGGCGACCGCACGCAGGCGCCGTCCGGCGCCGGTTTCGCGCTGGAGAATCGCGTCGCCACCACGCGCGCGCTGTCCGACGTCTATGGCGAGATGCATGTGCATAGGCTGGCGGGCTTCTTCCGCCGCTTCCGCGATGCGCTGATCGGCATGGCCAAGGAAACCGACGGTCGTGTCGCCATCCTGACGCCGGGGCCGCTCAACGAAACCTATTACGAGCACGCGTATATCGCCCGCTACCTCGGCATCATGCTGCTCGAAGGCGAGGACCTGACCGTTTCCGGCGGCCGGCTGATGGTCCGCACCGTGTCGGGCCTGATGCCGATCAGCGTATTGTGGCGACGGCTCGATGCCGCTTTCGCCGATCCGCTGGAACTGAGATCGGATTCGCAGATCGGGACGCCGGGGCTGGTCGAGGCGATCCGCCAGGGTGCGGTTGCGACGGTCAATGCGCTGGGCTCGGGGCTGATGGAAACGCGGGCGCTGCTCGGCTTCCTGCCCAAGATCGCGCGCGAACTGCGCGGGGAGGAACTCAAGTTGCCCAGCGTGGCAACATGGTGGTGCGGGCAACAATCCGAACGGGCTCACGTGCTTGCCAATATCGACCGCATGGTGATCGGCCCGGCACTGTCGACAAGGCTTGCCTTCGAGGATGACGGCCAGACCAAGCTCGGCTCGGCGCTGTCGGCCGGAGAGCGGGCGGAGCTGGTGGCGCATATCGAACGCGAGGGCGGCGCCTTCGTCGGCCAGGAAGCGGTGACGCTTTCGACGACACCGGTCTATGTCGGCGGTTGGCTGGAGCCGCGGCCGGCGAGCCTGCGCGTCTATCTGGCGCGCACGCCCGAGGGCTGGACGGTGATGCCGGGCGGCTTTGCCCGCGTCGGCCTGTCGCTCGATCCGACGGCGATCGCCATGCAGCGCGGCGGCCAGGCGGCCGACGTCTGGGTGGTCAGCGACCAGCCGGTGGAGCGCGAGACGCTGCTGCCGCAGGAGGGCGACAGCTTCAGCCGCACAAGGCCAGGCAGCCTGCCCAGCCGCGCGGCGGAAAACCTGACCTGGCTCGGCCGCTACATCGAACGCTCGGAAGACACGGTGCGCATCCTGCGCGCCTATCATGTGCGGCTCGCCGAGACGTCCGATCCGGACATGCCGCTGCTGGCCGACATCAGGGATTATCTCGAACCGTTCGGCATCGACGTCGAAACGGCTATACCGTCGGGACTGATCGGCACGCTGGACAGCGCCGTCTACAGCGCGGGCCAGATACGCGACCGCTTCTCGCCGGATGGCTGGCTGGCGCTCAAGGACCTGTCGAAGACCATTCATCAGTTCGCAACGACGGTGGCGCCGGGTGATGACGCGACGCGGGCCATGACCGTCATCCTGCGCAAGCTCGCCGGCTTTTCCGGCCTGCTGCACGAGAACATGTACCGCTTCGCGGGCTGGCGCTTCCTCGAGATCGGCCGGCGGCTGGAGCGCGGCATCCAGATCGCCCGCACGCTCGCCCGGCTGACCAGCACCAAGGCGCCGGACGGGGCGCTCGACATGATGCTGGAGATCGGCGACAGCGTGATGACCCATCGCCGGCAATATCCGGTGCAGGCCGGCCGTCGCACGGTGATCGATCTTCTGGCGCTCGATCCGCTCAATCCGCGCTCTATCTTGTTCCAGCTCGAAAGGCTGAAGGCCGAGATCGGCCTGTTGCCCTCGGTTGGCGGCGAGGGGCATATGTCGCCGGCGGCCAAGGAGATCCTGCAGCTCAACACGGCCATCGCCATCAAGGAGCCGTCGGACATGACGGCAAAGGCTCTGGACGATCTCGCCAGCGAGATAGGCGGCCTCTACAGCAGCCTTTCGAAGGCCTATTTCGGCTAGGCCCCAGATCGCACGGTTTTGCGACAGGAACCCGGGCCAAGACAAGAAAAGTAGGGCATGCTTTACGACATCAGGCTTCATCTCCACTACGACTACGCAGCCGCCGCCGGCGGCGGCCGCCATCAGATCCGTGTTCTGCCGTCGACGATTTCCGGCGTGCAGCGCGTCATCGCGGCATCCCTGTCCTTTGCGCCGGCGCCCAATGAACGGTCGGATTTCTCTGACTTCTTCGGCAACAGTGTTACCTCGATCGCCTTTCGCGATGCGCATGACGCGCTCGACATCAGGATGAGCGCCCGCGTTTCGGTGTCGCGGCCCGAGCCGGGGCTCGATGTGTCGCCCGATATCGGCCGGCTCAGGCAGGAACTCGCCGCGGTGCGGTCGTTGGCGTCTGCCTCGCCGCATCACTTTCTGACTGCCAGCAGCCACGCGGGCATCGATGCGGCGATCACCGCCTATGCGCAGGACAGCGTCGGCAACTCGGCCGCCGGTACGGCGATGACCCTGTGCGAGCGCATCCATCGCGACTTCACCTATGATGGCGAGGCGACGACGGTGCGGACCCGGGCCAGCGATGCTTTCAAGCTGAAACGTGGGGTCTGCCAGGATTTTTCGCACATCATGATTGCCGGCTTGCGCGGGCTCGGCATTCCGGCCGGCTATGTCAGCGGCTTCCTGCGCACCATTCCGCCGAAGGGGAAGCCACGACTGGAAGGCGCCGATGCCATGCACGCCTGGGTCAAGGTGTGGTGCGGGCGCGACGCCGGCTGGCAGGAGTTCGACCCGACCAACGGCATGCGGGCCAGCAACGACCATATCACGGTCGGCTTCGGCCGCGATTATTCGGACGTGGCACCGATCGTCGGTGTGTTGAAGACCACCGGCGGGCAGGTCGGCGAGCAGGCTGTCGACGTCATTCCGGTCGCCCTCGAAAAGGCGTGAGGCGGACCGAAACAGGAGGCTCACCCTGTCGCTGCAAATGCGGTGGATGAAGCGGCTTCTCAAACATCGAAGGGGCCGCTATTCTATGTTCGTTTCGAGGGGACAATCATTATACTGCTAGAGCGCGCAGGCGCGGGATTTTGTAATTGAAAGCGGTCAGCGTCGTCATTCCTGCCCACAACGCGTCGGCTACCATTGGGACAACGTTGGCGTCGCTGCGAGGCGAGGCGGAGGTCATCGGCGAGGTCCTGCTGGTCGACGACGCATCGACGGACGACACGGCGGCGGTCGCACGGCAGGCGGCGGCACAACTGTCGCTGCCGCTACGCGTGTTGCCGGCCGACTGCCGCGATGCTGGTGGCGCCCGAAACGGGGCGCTGGCGCAGGCGCTCCATCCCTGGGTGTATCTGATCGACGCCGACGACCTGCATCTTCAAGGTGGATTGCGCGCGCTGCTGCGGCAGGCCCAGAGCCAGCCGAAAGCCGACATGATCGTAGGCGCCTACCGCCGACGCGTGAATGGCCAGGATCGGCAGATCAAGGTGCCGAACGGCTACCAGGACGCCTGCCTCGCAAACGCTTCGGCCTATGTCAAAGGCGATATACGTTCGGTGGCCGTGGGCAGCGTGCTGGCATCCCGGCGCCTGATCGGCGAAACACGGTTTCCGGTCAGCCTTGCCTATGACGAGGACACGCTGTTCTGGGCGCGGCTGATGAGCAAGGCGTCGCTGGCCATGATTCCGCAGCCCGTCATGGTCTATGAGGTTTCGCCGGCCCGTTCCGACGATCGTTTCGCGATCAACCCGGTGCGGCGCTTCCTGGAGTGGCGCCATGAATTGCGCAAACTCACCGATTGCAGCATCCCGGTCTCGGCGCTGAAGACCAGGGAGGGGCTTGTCGCCCTCAAGATCGCACGCGTCCACTATGCACGCGGCGACCTCGACACCGCCGCGCGCTTCCTGGCGGTAGCCGCGGCCGCGCCGAAGCGGCGGTCGGAAGCCTGGCGCTGCCTGCGCTACAGGCTGAAGCTCGCCGTACGGTGCCGTCTGTCGGCACCACGGATAGAGCTGCAAAGCGCCCTCTAGGTGTTTCTTTTGACGCAATTCCCAAAGGGAAAGCGCTGCGCTTTTCCGGGAAACCGTTTCATACTTTTCCTGGAATTGCTCTGGATACCCCGCATTTCGCCGGCCGACGGATGTCGGTTGCCATCGACTTTGCGGCCGGCGGTGGAACCAGCGGTCAGCCAACGGCTTATCTACGGATATTTGGCGTGGAGCGGTCATGCTGCAGAGATCCGGATTATCGCGCGGCACGTCGGCCGACAGCGGCGCTGTGCCGAAAAACGGGGCACAAACCTCGGCCGAACACGCCGCGCTGACCTATGTCAGCGATGCCGAGCCCGGTATTCGCCGGCTGAAGGCAGGCAAGGGATTTTACTACAAGGGACCTGACGGACGACCGGTCTCGAATGCCGCGAGGGCGCGTATCGAGGCGATCGTCATCCCGCCGGCCTGGACGGATGTCTGGATTTCGCCCGACGCGAACGGGCATATCCAGGCGACCGGAAGGGATCAGCGGGGGCGCAAGCAGTATCGCTATCATCCGCAATGGGCCGAAGAACGCGACAGCGCCAAATATTCGAGCCTCGTCGCCTTCGCCGAAAGCCTGCCGGAGCTGCGGCGCACCATAGACAGCGACCTGCGCCGTCACGGCCTGCCGTTCGAGCGTGTCGTTGCCGCTATCGTCTGGTTGCTCGACAACACGATGATCCGCGTCGGCAATGCCGCCTATGCCCGCGACAACAAGAGCTTCGGCCTGACGACGTTGCGAGACCGCCATGTCGACATCAAGGGATCGAGCCTGCGCTTTGCGTTCAAGGGCAAATCCGGCAAGGAATGGAAACTGAAGCTGGTCGACCGCCGCATCGCCGGCATCGTGCGCGGTGCGCAGGATCTGCCGGGCCAGAAGCTGTTCCAGTATCTCGACGAGGAGGGCAACAGGCGTCCGGTCCGCTCCGACGATGTCAACCGCTATATCAGGGGCGCTGCCGGCGATGCGTTCAGCTCGAAGCATTTCCGTACATGGGGCGGCACCATCCATGCCGCGTCGCTGTTTGCGCAGACGGAATTGCCCGAAAGCCAGGCACAGCAAAAGCGGGTGATGAACAGCGTCATCGACAAGGTGGCCGAGCGGTTGGGCAACACCCGTGCCGTCTGCCGAAAATGCTATATCCACCCGCGGGTCTTCGAAGCCTGGTCACAGGGGCGCCTACTTGCCGAAATGGCCGAAGCCAACAGGCGCAAGCGTTCCATCGACGGTCTCGACGAGGAGGAAGCGCTCGTGCTGAGATGGTTGAGGGCACATGAAGGTTGATTGCGGTTGCCAGCGGCGGCAAATCCAAAGCCGTCGGATTTTTTTATCGACGTCATGTCGGGATCGGCCTTACTGTTTCGTCCTTTGATACAGAAAAGGACCGCCCATGCTTTATGCCATCCTCTGCTATGCCTCCGAAGACGTCGTCTGCTCCTGGAGCAAGGAGCAGGACGACAAGGTCATGACCGATCTCCTCGACGTTCAGCAGAAATACGCCAATGCCGGCCGGCTCGGCCCGGTGGCGCGGCTTTTGCCGACGACGGCGGCGACGACGCTGCGGAAGGTCAAGGGCGAATCGGTCGTCATCGACGGGCCGTTCGCCGAGACCAAGGAACAGTTCCTCGGCTTCTACACGCTTGATTGCGCCGATCTCGACGAGGCGGTCGAATTCGCGCGCGAACTCTCCGAGGTCAACCCGAGCGGCGGTTCCTACGAGATCCGGCCGGTCTCCATTTTCAATCCCACCAAGGTTGCCGTATGACCGAACTTGCCTGGATCAGCTCCGCGATCGGCGCCGCCCGCCCGCAGGCGATGGGCGCGCTGCTGCGATATTTCCGCGATCTCGACACCGCGGAGGAAGCTTTCCAGGATGCCTGCCTCAGGGCGTTGAAGAACTGGCCGCAGAACGGGCCACCGCGCGACCCGGCGGCCTGGCTGATCTTCGTCGGCCGCAACAGCGGCATCGACGCGGTGCGCAAGCGCGCCAAGCAGGCGCCGATGCCGGAAGAGGACCAGATCTCCGATCTGGAGGATGCCGAAAGCGATATCGCCGAGCGGCTGGACGGCGCGCATTACCGCGACGACATCCTGCGGCTGCTGTTCATCTGCTGCCACCCTGATTTGCCCGCGACACAGCAGATCGCCGTCGCGCTGCGTATCGTCTCCGGTCTCACCGTCAAGCAGATCGCGCGCGCCTTCCTGGTCGGCGAAAGCGCCATGGAACAACGTATCACCCGCGCCAAGGCGCGCATCGCGGACGCCGGCGTGCCGTTCGAGACGCCGGGCGCGGTCGAGCGCTCGGAACGGCTGGCTGCGGTGGCGGCCATGGTCTACCTGATCTTCAACGAAGGCTATTCGACCAACAGCGGCGAGGCGCCGGCCCGTGCGCCGCTCTGCGAGGAGGCAATCCGGCTGGCTCGGCTGCTGCTCAGGCTGTTCCAGACCGAACCGGAGATCATGGGGCTGACAGCGCTGCTTTTGCTGCAGCATGCGCGGGCGCCGGCCCGTTTCGACCAAGACGGCGAGATCGTGCTGCTCGAGGACCAGGATCGCGGCCTGTGGAGCCGCAAGATGATCGATGAGGGGCTGGCGCTGGTCGACAAGGCGTTGCGCCATCGCAAGCCCGGTCCCTATCAGGTGCAAGCGGCAATCGCCGCCCTGCACGCCCGGGCTACGAAGGCCGAGGATACCGACTGGGTGGAAATCGACCTGCTTTACGGCCTGCTCGAACAGATGCAGCCATCGCCCGTGGTGACGCTCAACCGCGCGGTTGCGGTCTCCAAGGTGAGCGGCCCGGAAGCAGCCCTTGCCATGATCGAACCGCTGGAGCCGAGGCTTTCCGGCTATTTCCACTTCTTCGGACTCAAGGGCGGGCTGTTGATGCAGCTCGACCGCGGCGACGAGGCGCGCATCGCCTTCGACCGCGCCATCGCGCTTGCCAATACCGCGGCCGAAGCGGCCCATATCCGCATGCATATCGACCGCTTGATGAAGGACGGCGCCGTGCGCGCGCCGGCAAAAAAGGCCAACTAAGCTCCGTCTGCCTGGCTCAATCGTGCAGGTTGGGCTTGGACCATGCCGGGGTGGCGATTTCCCCCTGAAACGCGTAATGCCACGCCATGACTGTGCCCGAGATGCCAGCCGGCACGCGGGAACGTGGCGCGAAGCTCTGACCGAAGCCATCTGAGCGACGGGATCTGAAAGGGACAAAAATGACGATAGCGAAGGAAACGGCCGAACTTCTGGCGAAACTGGGTGTCGCCAAGGACGCGCTTGTTGGCGGCGACCTGATCGTGCGCAGCCCGGTGACGGGCGAGGAGATCGCGGCGCTGAAGACCATCTCGCCGACTGAGGCGGCCAAGACCATCGATGCCGCGCATAAGGCATTCCAATCCTGGCGGCTGGTTCCGGGTCCGAAGCGCGGCGAACTGGTGCGCCTGCTTGGCGAGGAACTGCGTGCGCATAAGGCCGAGCTCGGCCGGTTGGTGTCGATCGAGGTCGGCAAGATCCCGTCCGAGGGCCTCGGCGAAGTGCAGGAGATGATCGACATCTGCGATTTCGCCGTCGGTCTGTCCCGGCAATTGTACGGCCTGACCATCGCCACCGAGCGTCCAGGCCACCGGATGATGGAAACCTGGCATCCGCTTGGCGTCGTCGGCGTCATTTCGGCCTTCAACTTCCCGGTCGCGGTGTGGTCGTGGAACGCAGCGCTGGCGCTGGTCTGCGGCGACGCGGTGGTGTGGAAGCCGTCGGAGAAGACGCCGCTGACCGCACTTGCCTGCGAGGCGATCTTCAAACGCGCCGTCAAGCGCTTCGGCGCGGACGCGCCGCAGGGCCTAGCGCCGGTGCTGATCGGCGATCGGGCGGTCGGCGAGATCCTGGTCGACCATCCCAAGGTGCCGCTGGTTTCGGCCACCGGCTCGACCCGCATGGGCAGGGACGTCGGGCCGCGCCTGGCCAAGCGCTTCGCGCGCGCCGTGCTGGAGCTCGGCGGCAACAATGCCGGTATCGTCTGCCCGACGGCGGACCTCGACATGGCGCTGCGTGCGATTGCCTTTGGAGCGATGGGCACCGCTGGCCAGCGCTGCACGACGCTGCGGCGCCTGTTCGTGCATGACAGTGTCTATGACGCCCTGGTTCCACGTCTGAAGAAGGCATACGAAAGTGTGTCGGTCGGCAATCCGCTGGAGACCTCTTCGCTGGTCGGGCCGCTGATCGACAAGGCTGCCTTCGACAACATGCAGAAGGCTTTGGAGGAAGCGGTGTCGCATGGCGGCAAGGTGACCGGCGGCGCGCGGGTCGAGAACGGCCATCCGGACGCCTACTACGTGCACCCGGCGCTGGTCGAGATGCCGAAACAGGTCTCGCCGGTGACGGAAGAGACCTTCGCGCCGATCCTTTATGTGATGAAATATTCGGATTTCGAGACCGTGCTCGACGAGCACAACGCGGTTGGCGCCGGCCTGTCGTCGTCGATCTTCACCCGCGACCTGCAGGAATCCGAGCGTTTCCTCGGCGTCGACGGTTCGGACTGCGGCATCGCCAACGTCAATATCGGCACGTCGGGGGCCGAGATCGGCGGCGCGTTTGGCGGCGAAAAGGAAACCGGCGGCGGCCGCGAGAGCGGCTCCGATGCGTGGAAGGCCTATATGCGGCGCGCCACCAATACGGTGAACTATTCGAAGGCGCTGCCGCTTGCCCAGGGCGTCTCGTTCGACATCGATTGAGATCGCCGACCAAGGCCCGTGTCAGTGTGCTCGGCGAGCATCAATCGACACGGGCTTTGGCAAGGCGTTGGCGATGATGGCCAGCTTGACCGCGTCCCTCTCGCGCGGCGCCTCTCAGGTGCCGGCTTGCGATGGCGGGAAGCAAGCTTTGAAGGCATCGTCGACGACGGCCAACTTGGCGGCCTGGACGGTCATGTATTCCTCGTAGAATCCGTGTGATACCCACATCACCGAATGGCCTCGCTGGCCGAGCCAGCCGATGCTGCCGAGTTCCTCGGCGGTGCGCAGTTTGCGGCCGAGATGGGTCCGCGACAGCTTGAGCCATTTGGCGAAGTCGCCGATCGCAACCACGCTGGTCGGAATCCGCTCCAGGTCGGCATGGTCGGGATCGATGCCTGACATCAGCCAGTCCATGACGATGCCGCCATTGTTGAGCCAGATGAACAGGGAAAAGGTCCGGTTGGGTTCGCGCACCGGCTTCGAGGCAAGCAGGCCGTCAGCCACCAGAGGCTGCAGCGTGGCAAGCATGTCGGGCCGGTCCAGGTATCTGGCCAGCCGGTCGCCCCCATCGATATAGTCAAGCGTGCGTAGATGGGCGATCACCCAGCCGGTGAATCTCTCGATGGTGGCCGCCGTCGGTTGCAGGGGATGGGTGCGGCCATCCCCACCCGCCACATACTCGGCGATGTTGTAGTGCAGCATCTCCTTGATGAAGGCGTCCGCAGTGTTGCGGCTGGCTACCTCGTTCTTGTGCACGACCTCGATGAAGCGCGATACGGTCAGGTCCTTGCGGCGGTCGTTCGGGTCGCGCCTGAAGTGCATGGCCAGGCCGACATGACCCAACAGCCAGCGCTGCTGCGTGGCAAAAATGGACGCCAGCCGTGGGCTCTCCTCATAGATTCGGATCAGCGCCTTCGACTGTTCTTGAACGTAGCGGTGCAGGGCCGGATGTCGGGCTATGTCTTCCAGATTCAGCGCTGGTCTCCTGATGCTTGAATCAAACTCGCATGGCGAAGTTACGTTTCCCATTTTCCAGTCTTCAACACTTGTGTCCAGACGTACCAATTGCGGAGAACTGGGCCAACCAAGGCATGGAGCTACGGCGATGGGTCATGATCCAGTCCGCTAACTGATTGCTAGGGCTTGGAAAAGCCCTTCCAATAATAGTCAGCCGAACGGCCGCCCGTTTAATTGACCTTCATGAGGGACAGGCTTGGTTTCCGCGTCATTCCGAGCGGCGGGGCACGCCTTTCGGACATGAGTGCAGACCAGCCATGGTTTGACGAGCGATAAGACATCGCCTGGCGGCGAAGCTTTGTCGCGTTCCAACTCCGAAAAGTGACTGAGTGGATTATCGAAAGAAGATCGTGATTGGCAAAAATGCCGGCGACCTGCTTGTCTTTGGCGGGCCGCCGGCGCGTGGAACATGGCTGATCCGGTCGCGCTGGACGCAGCTCATTCGGCGGCCTGGACGCGGTTGGCCAGGATGATGGCGCGGATCTCGGACCGGCAGGAGCCGCAATTGGTGCCGGCCTTCAGCGCATCGCCGATGGCTTCGACGGTCGTGCAGCCGGCCGCCGCGGCCGTCACGATCTGGTTGACGCCGACGCTGAAGCAGGAGCAGACGGTCGCGCCGGCATCGGGCCGTTCGGCGCCGGCACGACCGGCGACGATGCGGAAGCGTTCGCGCTGGCCGGCGTGGGATGTTTCCAGCTGTTCAGCCGCCCAGCCGCGCGACACCGCGACCGGACCGGGCGCGACGAACAAGGCGCCGGCGAGGCGCTCGCCATCGAAAGCGGCAATGCGATGCTGGCCGGCCTCGCGGTCGTGATAGGCAAGCATTTCTGCTCGCGGCTCCACACCAAACAGTGACCGGGCAAAGCCCGTCCAATCGACCTCGGCCTCGGCGAAAGCAAGCTCGACCCGCCACCCACCCTTGCAGCGGGCTGCCGCCCAATAGGGTGCGGCAATTGCCTGGGGATGTTGCCGCGTCACCGCGAAACCAAAGGCCCTGGCCGCAAATTTCTCGATATGGGCCGCGACGTGTTTCAGCGCCGGCTGGCCTGAGATTGGATCGGTGAGCGGCGCGGCAAGCGTGTCGAGCCGCCCTTTGGCGGCGAACTGATCGGTCCAGTGCATCGGCGCGAACAGGCTGCCACGGCGCTGGCGGGCCGTGATCAGCGCACGCGCGAATACTTCGCCGCGCGGGGTGGAGATGCGCACGATGTCGGCATCGCCAATGCCATGGTGTTCTGCATCCGCCGGATGGATTTCGACGAAGGGCTCGGCGATGTGCTGGGACAGACGTGGGCTTTTGCCGGTGCGCGTCATCGTGTGCCAATGGTCGCGGATCCGGCCTGTGTTGAGGACGAGCCGGAAGTCAGGTGTGGTGCGGATTTCCGTGGTGGCGCGGATGGCGATGAAGCGCGCCTTGCGGTCGGGGGTGTAGAAATTGCCGTTGGCGAAGAAGCGGGTGTTGGAGGGGCCAGGTCCAGCTTGAACACCCCCCTCTGTCCTGCCGGACATCTCCCCCGCAAGGGGGGAGATTGGCAACTTTGACGCCGGCAGATTTCCTGCGTCGCTGGTGATTGGCGAAGGCCGTGACGATAGCTGATCTCCCCCCTTGCGGGGGAGATGGCCGGCAGGCCAGAGGGGGGTGCCTGGGCTCGGCGCCGGCCACTGGAACGGAGCCAAGTCCTCGTAGGCCTTTGCATCAATCGAACCAAAGGCACCAATATCGAAATCCCGCGCGCCTTCATTTTCGAACCCAGACAGCGCGGCATGCTCGCCGAAAACCGCCGCCGGCGTCTCATGCGCAAACGCCTCGCCAAATCCCATCCGACGCGCCACCTCGGCGATGATCCACCAGTCGGGCCGCGTCTCGCCGGGCAGGCTGAGAAACGCGCGCTGGCGCGAGATGCGGCGCTCGGAATTGGTGACAGTGCCGTCCTTCTCGCCCCAGGCGGCGGCGGGCAGCCGGACATGGGCATGGCGGACGGTGTCCGTGCTGGCCAGCACGTCGGAGACCACGACGAACGGGCAAGCCTTGATCGCGGCCTCGACGGCATCGGCGTCCGGCATCGAATCGACCGGGTTGGTGGCCATGATCCACAGCGCCTTGACGCGCCCGTCGGCCACGCCTTGAAACATCTCGACCGCCTTCAGGCCAGGCTTTTGCGCGACATCAGGTGCATTCCAGAAGCGCCGCACGCGGTCACGATGCTCAGGGCTCTCGATCTCCATATGGGCGGCGAGCATGTTGGCCATGCCGCCGACCTCGCGGCCGCCCATGGCGTTGGGCTGGCCGGTCACCGAAAATGGTCCGGCGCCCGGCCTGCCTATGCGGCCGGTGGCGAGATGACAGTTGATGATGGCGTTGACCTTGTCGGTGCCTGCGGACGACTGGTTCACGCCCTGGCTGTAGACGGTGACCGTCTTCGCGGTCGCGGCAAACAGGCTGTAGAAACGGACAAGCTCTTCTTCGCCGAGGCCCGTCGTTGCGGCAATGCCCGCCAGATCGAGCGCCGAGGCGGCGAAAAGCGCTTGTCCGAAGCCGGTGGTGTGCGCGGTGATATAGGCGCGGTCCAGCGCATTGTGCTGGCCGAGCCAGGCGAGCAGACCGGTGAACAAGGCGACGTCGCCGTCCGGCGCGATCGCCAGGTGCATGTCGGCAATGTCCGATGTCATGGTGCGGCGCGGGTCGACCAGCACGATCTTCATGTCCGGCCGCCTTTCGCGGGCCGCGGCGATGCGCTGGTAGAGGACGGGATGGCACCAGGCGAGGTTGGAGCCGACCAACACGATCAGGTCGGCAAGCTCGAGATCCTCGTAGTTCCCTGGCACCGTGTCGGAGCCGAAGGCGCGGCGGTGGCCGGCGACCGACGAGGCCATGCAGAGACGCGAATTGGTGTCGATGTTGGCCGAGCCGACAAAACCCTTCATCAGCTTGTTGGCGAGATAATAGTCCTCGGTCAGCAACTGGCCGGAAACGTAGAAGGCGACCGCATCCGGTCCGTGCTCGGCGATGGTTTGCGAGAAGGTCGAGGCGACAAGGTCGAGCGCCTCGTCCCAGCCGGCCCGGCGGCCGTGGATTTCGGGATGAAGCAGCCTGCCCTCGAGGTCGATGGTTTCGGCCAAAGCCGAACCTTTCGAACAGAGCCTGCCGAAATTCGCGGGATGGTCGGGGTCGCCGCGGACGGACACTTGCCCGTCCGCGGCAACCTTCGCCAGCACGCCGCAGCCCACCCCGCAATAGGGGCAGGTGGTCCTCACCTCGCGCGCTGCGTCAATTTCCATGTTCAGGCCGCACGGCTGGCCAGCGCTTCCAGCGCGATGAACAGATGTTCGCCTTCCCGTTTCACCGGGATGGTGCGCACCGCGCCCTCGTCGGCGCCGAGCGCCTTGCCAGTCTCCAACGAGATCACCCAATTGTGCAGGGGGCAGGTCACCGCCGCGCCATGGACGATGCCCTGGCTAAGCGGCCCGCCTTTGTGCGGGCAGTGGTCATCGATGGCATAGACCTGATCGTCGGCGGTGCGGAAGACAGCGACCTTGCCCTCAGGCGTGGCGACGCAACGCGCGCCACGGCGCGGAATGTCGGAAAGGGTGCCTATTGCGATCCAGTTCATGTGGGCACCCGTGTCTCTCTTTGATAGAAATGCGCCCAGGCACCCCCCTCTGTCCTGCCGGACATCTCCCCCGCAAGGGGGGAGATTGGCAGCTTCGACGGTGGCATCCAGCTGCCGGCTTTGGAGATTGGCGAAAACCGAAACGACATCCGATCTCCCCACTTGAGGGGGAGATGGCCGGCAGGCCAGAGGGGGGCGCCTCGCGCAAACATCTCCATCACTCCGCCGCCTCGGCAAACCCGACCGAAGCCATCGGCCGGAATTCGTGCTTGTCCTTGCCCGAAACGCGCTCCGACCACGGATCGACCTGGGCGAATTTCTGGCTGAAGACGAAGCGGTCGTAGTAGGCCTTGCGCTTGTCCGTATCGTCCATGATCTGGCGCTTGATCTCGGGGATGCCGATGCGCTTGGCCCATTTGTAGATGCGTTCGAGATAGCGGCCCTGCTCGCGGTACATCTGCGTCAGCGCCACGATATGCTGCAGCGCCTCGTCTTCCGTCTTCACAAGGCCGAGCACTTCGGTGCCCTTGATGTCGAGGCCGGCGGCCCCGGCGAAATGGATCTCGTAGCCACTGTCGACGCAGATGACGCCGACATCCTTGCAGGTCGCCTCGGCGCAGTTCCTCGGGCAGCCCGACACCGCCATCTTGACCTTGGCCGGGGTCCACGAGCCCCACATGAATTTCTCGATGCGGATGCCGAGGCCGGTCGAATCCTGCGTGCCGAAGCGGCACCAGTCGGAACCCACACAGGTCTTCACCGTGCGCAGGCCCTTGGCGTAGGCGTGGCCCGAGACGAAGCCGGCCTGGCCGAGATCGGCCCACACCGCCGGCAGGTCTTCCTTGCGGATACCCAGCATGTCGATGCGCTGGCCGCCAGTGACCTTGACCATCGGGATCTCGAACTTGTCGACGACATCGGCGATGGCGCGCAGCTCGGCCGCATTGGTGACGCCGCCCCACATGCGCGGCACCACCGAATAGGTGCCGTCCTTCTGGATGTTGGCGTGGACGCGCTCGTTGATGAAACGCGATTGATAGTCGTCGGCGTACTCGTCCGGCCAATCGCAGACGAGGTAGTAGTTGAGCGCCGGCCGGCATTTGGCGCAGCCGCAGGAGGTCTTCCACTCCAGTTCCTGCATGACGGCGGGAATGGTCTTCAGCCCCTTGGCCTTGATCAGCCGGCGCACCTCGTCATGGCCGAGCGTGGTGCAGCCGCACATGGGCTGCACGGCGGCCGGGTTGTAGTTGTCGCCGATGGTCAGCACCATCAGTTTCTCGACAAGCCCGGTGCAGGACCCGCAGGAGGCCGAGGCCTTGGTGTGGGCCCTGACGTCGTCGAGCGAGGTCAGGCCCTTGGCCGTGATCGCGCTGGTGATCTTGCCCTTGCAGACGCCGTTGCAGCCGCAGATTTCCGCATCATCCGGCAAGGCTGCAACGGCCGCCATAGGGTCCAGCGGGGCACCCCCCTGGTAGGACTGGCCGAAGATCAACGTATCGCGCATTTGCGATATGTCGGTCTGTTTCTTCTTGAGGTCGTTGAACCAGGCGCCGTCCGCCGTCTCGCCATAAAGCACGGTGCCGATGATGCGGTCGTCCTTGAGCACCAGCCGCTTGTAGACGCCGGCGGCGGCGTCGCGCAGCACGATCTCCTGGCGATCCTCGCCTTCGGCGAAATCGCCGAGCGAGAACAGGTCAATGCCGGTGACCTTGAGCTTGGTTGGCGTGTCCATGTGGATGAAGGCGGCAGCCTCGTCGCCGGCGAGTTGGCTCGCGGCAACGCGTGCCATCTCATAGAGCGGCGCCACCAGCCCATAGACCATGCCGTTGACCTCGGCGCATTCACCGAGCGCGAAGATGTCGGGGTCGTTGCTGCGCATGCCGGCGTCGACGACGATGCCGCGATTGACGGCAATGCCCGCCTCTTTGGCCAGCGCCGCATTGGGCCGGATGCCGACCGCCATCACCACCAAAGTCGCCGGGATGACTGTGCCGTCGGCAAGTTCGACCTGCTCCACCTTGCCGTTGCCCGTGATCGCCTGTGTGTTGGCCTTGGTGATGACCTTGATGCCGCGTTCTTCGACCGCGCGCTGCAGGAGATAGCCGGCGGCCGGATCGAGCTGGCGCTCCATCAGCGTCGGCATGACGTGCAGCACGGTGACGTCCATGCCTTGAGCGCTCAGGCCGGCCGCGGCCTCGAGCCCCAGCAGGCCGCCGCCGATGACCACGGCCTTGGACCTGGACTGGGCGGCAAGCATCATCGCCTGGACGTCGTCGAGATCGCGATAGGTGAGCACGCCGGGCAGATTGTGGCCCGGCACCGGGATGATGAACGGCACCGAGCCGGTGGCGATGACCAGCTTGTCGTAGGGTTCGGTGACGCCGTGGTCCGAGGTGACGGTCTTGGCCGTCCGGTCGATGGCGACGATCTTGTGGCCCTTGTACAGCGTGATGTCGTTGGCGATGTACCAGCCATCGCCGTGGATGATGATTTCCTCATACGCCTTTTCGCCGGACAGCACCGGCGACAGCATGATGCGGTCGTAGTTCACCCTGGGCTCGGCGTTGAAGATGGTGACTTGGTAGCGGCCCGGGGCCTGCTCCAACAGGTGCTCCAGCATGCGCCCAGGGGCCATGCCGTTGCCGATGATGACGAGTTTTTCGGTCATTGGTCTACTCCGCGGCTTCGACGAAGCGGTGGCGTTCGTAGAGGAATTTCAGCACCGCCTCGCGGCAGCGCAGGAAAGTGCGGTCCGAGGCGAGTTCGATGCGCCGGCGCGGACGGGCCAGCGGCACGGGAAGCACCTCGCCGATGGTCGCGGCCGGGCCGTTGGTCATCATGACGATGCGGTCGGAGAGCAGCACCGCCTCATCGACATCATGGGTGATCATGATCGTCGTCGAGCCGAGCCTGGAATGGATGTCCATCACCGCGTCCTGCAGATGGGCGCGGGTCAACGCGTCGAGCGCGCCGAAAGGCTCATCGAGCAGCAGGATCTTCGGCTCCATGGCCAGCGCGCGCGCGATGCCGACGCGCTGCTTCATGCCGCCCGAGATTTCCGCCGGCCGCTTGTCCCTTGCATGCGCCATCTGCACGAGATCGAGATTGCGCATGATCCAGTCATGCCGCTCGGCCTTGCTCTTGGAACGGCCAAAGACTTTCGACACCGCCAGGTTGATGTTCTCGTAGACCGTCAGCCATGGCAAAAGACTGTGGTTCTGGAACACCACGGCGCGCTCGGGTCCGGGGCTGTCGACCTCCTTGTTCTCGAGCAGCACGGCGCCAGCGGACACCGTGGTCAGCCCGGCGATCAGGTTGAGCAAGGTCGACTTGCCACAGCCGGAGTGACCGATGATGGAGACGAATTCGCCCTTGTCGATGGTCAGCCGGATGTCCTTCAGGACCTCGCTGACCTGGCCGCCGCGGGCGAAGGATTTGTCGATATGGTCGAGTTTCAGATAGGCGGTCATCACGCTCTCCTCACTTTGCCGTCGTGCCGCGGGTGACGAAGACGCCGACCGCGGCGACCAGGCGGTCGAGGCAGAAGCCGGTGACGCCGATATAGGCGAGCGCGACGATGATGTCGGGCAGCCGCGACGAGTTCCACGCGTCCCAGATGAAGAAGCCGATGCCGACGCCGCCGGTAAGCATTTCGGCGGCGACGATGGCGAGCCACGACAGGCCGATGCCGATCCTGAGGCCGGTGAAGATGTAGGGTGCCGCGGCCGGCACCATGATCTTGATGAAGAATTCGAGCGGGTTGAGCCGCAGGATGCGGGCGACGTTGCGGTAATCCTGGGGGATGTTGCGCACGCCGACGGCGGTGTTGATGATGATCGGCCAGATCGAGGTGATGAAGATGACGAACAGCGCCGACGGGCTGGAATCGCGAAACGCGGCCAGCGACAGCGGCAGCCAGGCGAGCGGCGGCACGGTGCGCAGGATCTGGAACACCGGATCGAGGCCGCGCATCGCCCAGATCGACTGGCCGACCAGCGCGCCAAGTGCAACGCCGACGACCGCCGCCATGCCGAAGCCGATGGCAACACGCTGCAGCGAGATCAGCACCCGCCAAGCCAGCCCGATATCCTGCGGGCCGTTGTCGAAGAACGGATGCGCGATGAGGTCGTAGGCCTCGTTCCACACTTGGCTGGGTGGCGGCAGGCTTGATGTCGGCGACGAGCAGGCGATTTGCCAGACGACGAGCATCAAAGCGATGACGACGACCGGCGGCACCAGCGTGCTCGCCAGCTTTCCGGCGATCGCGACCGGATCGAAGCGGCGTCGAGCCTTGACGGTGAAGGCGATGACTTCGGCCGGTTTGGCTGGAAAGGCCTTCACCTTGGTGTCCTCGATCGTCTGGATAGACATGTCTGGGAAAAACTCCGTGGGCAGATGGTAAGGGCCGGCGGCGACGGCGCGAACGGCGCCGTTTGTGCTGGGGACGACAAACGGCGCAACGCGCCGTTTGCGAAGGTCAGGCCGAAGCCTTGATCTTGAGGCTGTCGAGATAGGCGGACGGGTTGGCCGGATCGAAGACCTTGCCGTCGAAGAAGGTCTCGACACCGCGCGAGGAGGATGCCGGGATGTCGGCAGCGGCAATGCNATGCCGAGCTCCTTGGCCGCCTCGCGCCACAGATCCTCGCGGTTGACCTGGTCGACCAGCGCCTTGATGTCGGTGGTCGGCGCGAACTTGCCCCAGCGTATGTTCTCGGCGAGGAACCAGCTGTCATGGCTCTTGAAGGGATAGGAGACGCCGCCCTTCCAGAACTTCATGTAGAGATCGGTGCCGGTGGCGACGCGGCCATTGCCGTAGTTGATGTCGCCCTTGAGGCGGCCGATGATGTCGGCGACCGGCACGTTCATCCATTGCCGTTTGCCGATGATGGCGGCCATTTCGTCCTTGTTCTGCGTGGCCTCGCACCATTGCTGGGCTTCCATGACGGCCATCAGGATCGCCTTGGTGGCGTTCGGGTACTTTTCGATGAACTCGGCGCGCAGGCCGAGCGCCTTTTCCGGATGGCCCTTCCACAACTCGCCAGTCGTGGCGGCGGTGAAGCCGACGCCCTGGTGGACGAGCTGCTCGTTCCACGGCTCGCCGACGCAGAACACGTCCATGTTGCCGACCTTCATGTTGGCCACCATCTGCGGCGGCGGCACGACGATGGTCGAGACGTCCTTGTCGGGATCGATGCCGCCGGCGGCCAGCCAATAGCGCAGCCACAAATCGTGGGTGCCGCCCGGGAAGGTCATGGCGGCCTTGATGTCCTTGCCGGCCGCTTTCTTGGCCGCGAAAACGTCCTTGAGCTTCGAGGCATCGAGGCCGACGCCGGTTGCCGCATATTCCTGTGCGACCGAAATGCCCTGGCTGTCGTAGTTGAGCCGCGCCACGATCGCCATCGGCATCGGCTGGTTGTTCTGCGTCACCTTGCCGGTGTGCATGAGATAGGGCAGCGGCGTCAGTATATGGGCTCCGTCGATGCCGTTGGCGGCGCCGCCGAGCATCAGATTGTCGCGCGTCGCGCCCCACGAGGCCTGTTTCAGCACCTCGACATCGGGCATGCCGAATTTCGCGAACAGCCCCTTCTCCTTGGCGACCATCAGCGGTGCGGCATCGGTCAGCGCGATGAAGCCGAGCTTGGCGCCAGTGACTTCCGGAGCGGAGGTAGCGGCATGGGCGCCGGACGGAAAGAGTTTGCGGGCGGCGATGAACAGGCCGGCTGTCATCGCACTGCTGACCAGAAAATCACGACGGGTCACATCCCCGAGCGATGTGCCGGTGCCGATTAATTTCTTCATTGTCTTCTTCATCGTCGTCTCCGGTTGAACGCGATCCGCGCCGTCGATTGACCCAAAAACAAAAAAGCCGCCGGCCAGGTCGTCGCGTCCGGGAATCGGATCGCGTCTTGACCTGAGCGGCAGCTTTGCCTGTGGCGCCCGCCATTGGACGCCTGTTCCGTGACCCGCGAAGGGCCTGGTTATTTCAAAGCAGGAACCGTGCCAGTTTGAGGGTGAGGGAAAAATATCAATGAAATCATTGCTAAACGCCGATCGTCAACGCGTCAGGCGCCATGGCGAGCAGACCAAAGATTGTTCACTAGAGCAATCGCGCGCACAATTTTTGTGCAATGCACAAGAGTGGCGCGGAAACGATCAGGCTTCCGCGCGGGCCGATTTCTGCTTCTCGACATACGCTTCGATCTGGTCCGGATCGAAGATCTGGCCGTCAAAGAAACCGTCGGGGCCAAGCACCAGGCCCGCCCCGGTCGCGCCGACCGCGGTTGCGACCTTGAGCGCGCCCTCGACCTTCGAATTGGCACCCGGCAGCGCCACGCCCAGCGGCTTCAGCGCCGAACGGTAGAGATCGGGACGATAGCAGTCGCGGGCAATGGCGAGATTGTCCGGCGTGTGCGCGACATGCCCCCAGCGCACCATCTGCGTGTAGAACCACAAGGCATGGCTCTTCCACGGGAAGTTCGCCGCCTTGTCGAAGGGCACGAAGAAGTCGTCGATATCCAGGTCCGCCCCGCCACCCAACTGGAGATGGCCGGTGAGGATCGGCATCTGGACAGCCGGCGGCAGGCCGAGGAAACCAGCTTTGGCCATCACATCGGCCAATTCGGCGCGGTTCGCCGGATCCTGGCACCAGCGCGCCGAATGATGCAGCGCGCGCAAGAGCGCCGCCAGGGCTTCGGGGGACTGCTCGGCCCAGGCTTTGCGCACGCCGACCACCTTCTCCGGGCTGTTGCGCCACAACAGCGCCTTGACGGTGACGATATGGCCGGTGCCCGCCGCCACCGCGGCACTGTTCCAGGGCTCGCCGACGCAATAGCCATCGATGCGGCCGGCGGCCAGTGCGTCCGCCATGAAGGGCGGCGGCACGATGACGATCTCGATCTCGCGCTGGGGATCGATGCCGCAAGCGGCCAGCCAGTAGCGCAGTTCGTAATTATGCCCCGAATGCGGGTGCACGACGGCAAAGCGCAGCGGATCATGGCCAGAGGCCGCGCGTTCGCGGATGAGCGCGCCAAGTGCCGCACCCGCGCGCGCCGGATCGAGATCGGGCGCCGCGCCATGCGCCGCCATGCCTTTCCACACTGCATTGGAGATGGTGACGCAATTGCCGCCGAGCCCGAGCGAGAAAGGCACGATGGTCTCGGAAGCGAGCGGTGTCAGCCCGAGATTGCAGGCGAGCGGCATCGGTCCCAGCATATGCGCGAGATGGAAGTGGCCGATGGCGATGCGGTCCCGGATGTTGGCCCATGAGGTCTCGCGATGCAGCGTCAGGTCGATGCCTTCGCGCCTGGCGAAGCCAAGCTCGCCGGCGGCGACCAGCACGGCGCTGTCGAAAAGCGGCATGAAGCCGGCGGTTATCTGGTGCTCGGCGCCCATCGTCATTCGTCCTCCGCCGGT
Source organism: Mesorhizobium sp. LNHC232B00 (assembly GCF_000502435.1). Lineage (NCBI taxonomy): Bacteria > Pseudomonadati > Pseudomonadota > Alphaproteobacteria > Hyphomicrobiales > Phyllobacteriaceae > Mesorhizobium > Mesorhizobium sp. LNHC232B00. The sequence goes on along the minus strand of NZ_AYWP01000009.1, from coordinate 33,113 downwards.
CCCAGCAGCCCGGCGGCAGTCACCAGGCTCTGGGCGATGTCGCCGATCTTGCGGTTCTGGTTCATCGCGGTCTTGCGCAGCAGCGTGTAGGCGGCTTCTTCCGTCAGGCCGCGCGACTTCATCAGGATGCCCTTGGCACGGTCGATCACCTTGCGGCTCTCCAGTTCGCTGCGCGCCTCTTCCAGTTCGCGCGCCATGCGCGAGAAGGCGTTGAAGCGGCTTACGGCCATGTCGAGGATTGGCTTGACGCGTTCTTGCCGCAGGCCGTCGACGACATAGGCCGAAACGCCGGCATCTACCGCGGCCTCGATGGAGGCCTGGTCGGAGCGGTCGACGAACATGGCGATCGGGCGCTTCACGGCGCGCGACAGCTGGAACATGTTCTCCAGCATGTCGCGGTTGGGGTTTTCGAGGTCGATGACGATGACGTCAGGCTCGATCTCGGCGATCCGCCGCGCAATGCCGGTGACATCGTGAATGACGGTGACCTGCTGATGGCCGGCCTCGCGCAGGCCGGCCTCGATTATCGAGGCGCGGATGCGATTTTCATCGATCACCAGGACGGCTAGGGCGGGGCGGATCATGCCTGCATTGTGGGCAACGCCGTCAAATTGTGCAATGCGGCATAGCCATGTCCATCAATGAGACCGCAGCCATGCGCCTCATGGCGTTCGCCGCATGAGATCAGCCGCAGACGCGAACGTCTTCAATCACCTTGTGGTGGTGGCGCCAATGCACGACCGTTTCGACGTGGCAGCGATGGTGCCGGTGGTGGCGCCGGTATACGCGATCCCGGTAATCGCTATCACTGTCGTACTGGACGCTCTGGTCGTCATCATACTGGTTGTCATAATACCGATTGTGGTGACGGCGGATAACAATTCCGCTGTCGGAATCATCGTCGGATGAATATCGGTTGCCGTCGTCGGACTGGATAATCACGCTTGCGGCTCGCGTTGGTGCAGTCACTGCCGCTGTCGCGGCAAATGCCAACATGGAAGCCAAAATCAGTTTTTTCATTTCATCCTCCTGCCTGTCCAAGAGGTATAAACTCATGGAAGAACTGGGCGTTCCCGTTGCATCTACACGCTTTGCGACGCCGGGGACATCATGGCGTTATCAGGATCGGCCATACGATCGAGGCGAACAAGCGCCGTGAGCGGCAGATGGTCGGAGGCAACGCGCGAAAGCGGCGTATCGTGCGCCTCCACCGCCGCGATCAGTCCGTGCCGATTGGTCATGATCCGGTCGAGAGCCAGCAGCGGCAGGTTTGACGGGAAGGTGGGAACAGCCGGCGGCTGCGGACCGAAGGTCGCATGCAGCGTGTTGAGCGCCGAGCGGTTGCCGAGCCGCCATTCGTTCAGGTCGCCAAGCAGCAAGGTCGGCTTTTCGTCCGGGCTGTTCATGAGATCGAGCACGACACGTGCCTGCTGGGAACGCGAGTGGCGCAACAGACCGAGATGAGCGGCGATGACGCGCAAAGTCTGGCTTCCGTCCATCTCGATCTCCGCCACGACGGCACCTCGCGGCTCCAGCCCCGGAAGCTTGATCTGATGCACGTCGCGAACCACGCCCTTCTTGAACAGCAGGACATTGCCGTGCCAGCCATGGCCCTTCCCGGTGGCCGAAATCGGCACGGGAACAAGGCCGGTTTCCCGTTCGAGCCGGGGCAGGTCGAGAAGCCCGTCACGGTCGCCGAAACGATTGTCGGCTTCCTGCAGAGCGATGACATCGGGATCGATTTCGCGGATGACGCGGCTGGTGCGCTCGGGATCGAATTTGCGGTCGACGCCGATGCATTTGTGGACATTGTAGGAGGCGACCAGCGTGCCGGTGGTGCCGCTCGTCTTGTGCGCGGCAGCGTTTGCCTTCTGCATCCGACGGTCGCGAATGGACAAAAGCATGCTTGCCGGCAGGCTGCGTCCGTTCATCCGCATCGCGTGCCCGCCATTTCAGCCGCTTTCATCATGCACATCAAATAGAGTCTTTCCGTCTGTGTTCCATGATCGGCGTCAAACTATCTGGCAAACACGTCGTTTTGTTAAAGATAGGGCAAACCCCTCTAGAGATAGGGGTAAACCCATCTAGAGATAGGGTGAACCGAGCCAAAGGACCCGGTCGAACAGCCTGATGAGGAATGGCCGGGCGCGCAAGGCATCGAGCGTCACCGGCACGGCGGAGGTCATTGCCGATCCGATCCGCGCTTCGATCTCGCGGGCAAAGCCTGCGTCGAGGACCTCCAGATCGATTTCGAAGTTGAGCCGCAGCGACCGGGCATCGAGGTTGGACGATCCAATATAGGCCCATGCGCCGTCGATCGACAGCAGTTTCGAATGGTCGAACGGCCCTTCGGTGCGCCAGACGCGGCAATAGTGCTTCAGCACCTGATCGAATTGCGCGCTCATGGCTCGATCGACGAGGAAAAGGTTGTTCACCGCCGGCACGACGATGTCGATTTCGACGCCGCGCCGGGCAGCGGTGATCAGCGCGCTGATCAATTCGCGGTCGGGCAGGAAATAGGGCGACATCAGGCGGATCGACTTGCGCGCGACGGAGAACGCGCCGATCAAGAGCTTGTGGTTGGTCTCGTTGCTGGCATCCGGGCCGGAAGCGACCGCCCGCACCAGCATCGGGACGCCGGGCGCCGGCGACAGTGGCGCTATGCGCCAGGCTTCGCCCTTCAGCGCCTCGTTGGTGGCAAAGCGCCAGTCCTCGGCGGCGACCGAGAAGAGGTCGGCGACGACCGGGCCGGTTACCCGGAAATGCGTGTCCCTGGCGCTGTTCGAGCCGGCGAACTCCGCGGAAAAACCCTTGCGGATGTTCATGCCGCCGGTAAAGGCAACCGTGCCGTCGACCACCAGGATCTTCCGGTGGGTCCTGAGGTTGGCGTAGGGCAGTCGCAGGCCCATGACGATGTTGCCGTTGAAGAGATCGGCAGGAATATTCGCCTCGCGCAAGTGCCCCAAAATGCTGGGGACCGAGTAGCGGGCGCCGACGGCATCGATCAGCACGCGAACGGTGACGCCGCGCCGGACGGCATTGGCCAGCGATTCGACAAAGAGCAGGCCGACGGCGTCATTGTCGAAAATATAGGTCTCGAGCAAGACGCTGCGCTCGGCGCCATCGATGGCCGCGCACATGGCGGCGTAGGCCTCGTCGCCCGTCTCCAGCACGTCGATTGCATTTCCCGGGTTCAGCGTGCGTCTCGCCACCCGGTCGCCGAGCGTTCTAAGACCCGTGAAGCGCTGTCCGTAGCGCTCGACGATCAGGGCCTCCTCGGCGGCGAGGTCGCGCTCATGCTTGGCCGACACCGCATCGCCGGCAAGCGGGCGCTGTGCGCTGATCGTGGCACGACGGATGCGGTTTATGCCGGCGACGGCATAGATCAGCACGCCGAGGATCGGCGACAGCACCATCACGCCGACCCAGCCGGTGGCGGCGCGGACATCTTCCTTGGTCATGACAGCGTGGGCGATGCCGACGGTTGCCATCGTCACCGAGATGATCGCCAGGATTGTGGTGCCGTGAGTCGCAATAGTCTCGAACATTGCCGGGACTATCCAGCGAGCGATTGCAGAAGGCAATGCATCAGCTCATGCCTCGCAGCCCGATGGCGCGGCATCGCTGGCCGAGGATTTGAACCGAGGTCGGCAGGTGGCGGCTGTTCCGGATGGCCCCTCATCGCTGCGCGAAGTCTACCAGGACTGGAGCGTGGCTTGCTCTGTCCAGGAGAATGTGAGGGTCTGCTCGCTTTCGCAGGACCAGGTCCAGAAGAACGGCCAAAGGCTGCTTGCCGTGGAGATACAGAGACGCGCGGACGGCTCGACGACGGCTACCTTGCTTCTGCCTTTCGGCATCCTGCTCGATTCCGGCGTGACGCTGCAGATCGACGATCAGCCGCCATCGTCCCAACAGCGTTTCAGGACCTGCCTGCCGACGGGCTGCCTCGCGGTCTTTGCCATCGATCGGTCCGTGGTTGGAAAGATGCGGGGAGGCACGGTGCTGAAGCTCAATGTCACGACGGATGCCGAGACCCCGCTGACATTTCCTGTGTCGCTGCACGGCCTGAGCGCGGCGCTCGAACGCATGGTCGCGTTGAGCGCGAGGTGAGGAGAAGGGCGGCTGCCTTCGATGTCGGCCGATGGAACGTTGCCGTGCCGAAGGTCGTTTAGTCCGGTGCTACATCGGATCGCGATCATGAAGAAGAAAACCTACGTCAAACCCACGCTTGTAAAATGCGGAAAATTGACGGAGCGCACGGCGCAGATCGTGGCATCCGGAATTGTATTGGGCGAGTGATCGCATGGAGCGTCCGTCAACCGCCTCGATGGCGCCGATGCTCAATTCCGCTCGAACGTACCGACCAATTCGGCTTGTTCCAATATGTGCGGCTGAGCTCTCTTCATCACCTCGTCGACAGGCGCTTTCCGGTCGAGATGCAGCGTCTCCACATCGAGTGCCAGAAGCTTGAAATGGTAGTGATGAAGGCCGTGCCCGGATGGCGGCTGGGGCCCATCATAGTGGGGATTGCCGAAATCGTTGATGCCATGCCCAAGGCTTTCGGTCTTGGCGCCCGCGGTCGTGCCCTCGGCCAGAATGTCGCGTTGCGGGTCGATGTCGTAGACCGCCCAATGGCGGAACGTGCCTGAAGGCGCATCGGGATCCTCGACGACGAGGGCAAAGCTTTTGACGCCCGCGGGAGCATCTTGCCATTGCAGCGGCGGCGAGAGGTTTTCGCCGTCACGGGAATATCGCGGCGGTATCCTTTCTCCATCGGCAAAGGCGGGGCTTCTCAAAGCAAAGGTCATGATTGGTCTCCTTAACGGTTACCGCGGGGTGACAACGTCGCGCGACACGTGTTCCGGTTAACCGAGGCGGCTTTCCAAGAGCTATTCATCGGTGGCAGGCCTTTTGCGCTCTTGCGGCTTGCGCGACAGCGATTTGCGGACACGCTCGATCTGCTCGTTGTCGGCCTGGATCGGCTGTGAGCTGTCATCGGGCAGCCCCTCCGCGGTCTGGCCGATCGGGGCATCGCGCGGCCGATCGTTCGCGCCGGTGGTGATCTTCCTGCTCGTGGCCATGGCGTTCCTCCTCGGGGATTGGCAAATCGCGGTAGGTTGCCAGTCGTTACCCGCTGCTTTTTTCGTTACCGGCAGCGGCTGCCGACGGAGGCGTTTCAATCATCCGCGCGACGCTTGTGGTGCCCGCTTTCCTGGTTTTCGCCGCGGATGATGTTCCTGTCGTCGCGGTCGGCAATATCCGGCATATCAGGCTTGAGGTCCGCGCCCTTTCGGTACGCCTCTCGCTCCCTTCCGGATTTCTTCAGATCGCCGTTGGCGTCGAAATCCTTGTCGGCATTCCTGGTATTTTCGTGTTTTTCCAGGATGCGAAGCTGCTGTTCGTGGGTCTTGTTTCCGGCCATGATTTCCTCCTCATCGGAGCCTATCGTCGTTTCGTGGAACGATCGGGTGGGGCGAATGTTCCGCGCCGGGGGGCGGTCCGTCGAACTTCACCAATTATCGAAAGAAGGAAACAATCCGAGCGGTCAGGTGTTCTACCGGCAGTGGGCGTGGGAGCGTTCTTTGTCTGGAGGCGATAATGACTGCAACCGGCCTCGATGTTATCGACAAGACAGTGCAGACCACCAACATCTGGCTCAACGAGATCATGGATGATCTCGGCCCCGACCGGCAGTTCGCATGGCACGTGCTTGGCGTGGTCTTGCGCGCCTTGCGCGACAGGCTGCCCGCGGAATTGGGAGCCAATCTCGGTGCGGAGCTGCCGCTCCTGATCAGGGGCGCATATTACGATCAGTATCAGCCGTCCGATGTGCCGAGCCGGGATCGCACTGTCGAGGAATTCGTCCATCGCATCGCGGAAGCGCTGAAATCTGGTCGACCCGTGAACGCAGGCGAGGCGACAAGAACAGTGTTCAAGACGCTTGCCCATCATGTCGACCTTGGCCAGTCGGCGAAAGTGCGCGACGCCTTGCCGAAAGGCGTACAGGCGCTATGGCCCGACAGCGTCGGCGCATAGGTGCCGCCTCGAAGCGCTCGAATGGCGGGGGGACCTCCGCGCCGCTCACGTGGCTCGTCGACGCCAGCTGGTAGTGTTTCTTCCGTCGAACGGGGAACCGATGGGCACAAGCGCAGTTCGGTCACGGGAGGCCCGTAGGTGGCCATGGAGAACCTGCCATGAACAGCGGTGTCGAAACGATCCGGATAGCGATCGGGGCACCGCTGTCGGGAAACGGGGAGGTGCTCGGTGTCGAAATGGCGCAGGCGGTAGAACTCGCGGTCGAAGAGCAGAATGCGAGCGGCGGCATAGCGGGCTTTGTCATTGCCGCCGAGAAAGCGGACGACCAGGGGTCGGTCGAGACGGGCCGGCAAGTCGCGGACGACTTTTGTGGGCGACCGGATGTGCTTGGCGTGGTCGGTCACTACAACAGCAACGTCACTTTGGCCGCGGCGGAGATTTATGCCGCATACAATCTTGGGATGATCACGCCCATTGCTTCGGACACTGCGCTCACCGAGCGCGCGCTGCCGAATGTCTTTCGCTTCACCAATCGTGACGATCAGACCGGAGCGGCCATTGCGCGTCATCTCCACGACGTCCTGGGCAAGCGCCGAGCCGTTCTGGTCGAGACGGAAACAATGTACGGCCACAGCATGGGTTGCGCATTCTCCCGGGCATTTCTCTCGCTTGGAGGACGGATTGCGGAGCGGCGCACCGTTCGGGAAGGGAGCCGTCATTTCGACCCGCTGGTGGCGTCCTTGCGGGCGAACTTCGATGTCTTGTTCTATGGCGGAAGTTTCGAGGGTGCTTACATCTTGAAAGCGATGCGCCACGCGGGCCTCCGCCAGCTTTTTGCCAGTGGCGACGGCTGCTGGGACACCACGAATTTTCTCGAACCGGCGGGAGACGCCGCGACGGTGGGGGAAGGTGTCCTGGTGCTCTCGGCCACGCCGGAGCTGGGCAGGGTCGCTGGTTCGAACGAGTTCGCGGCACGTTACACGGCCCGCTTTGGGCCGATCGGAAATTATGCCGTGAATTCCTACGATGCAGCCCGCGTCTTGATCGCAGCGATAAAAGATGCCGTCGATGACGCCAAGCGATATCCCGACCGAAGCGGTGTGGTGGCAGCGATGCGCAATCTCCACTTCATGGGTATCGCCTATCGCGATCTCGTGGAGTGGGACCAAAAAGGCGATAATCTGGCCGCCGTCACCGCGCTCAATGTGGTGGAGAGCGGCCGGTTCCGACAGGTTGCCGAAACCCCGCAGGCGGGCCGCGCCGCGTGAGATCCGTCCTGTCGCTTTCGACCGGTTATCCGCTGTGCGCTCCGTCCATGCGGTCACGGCCGGGCGCATCCGGGAACAGCACCTTCAGCTTGTGTTCGGCGCCCGCCCAGCTGCGCGCGTGATGTTGCCACAGACACCAGTTGCTCACCACGAAGGCCAGAATGCCGACCGCAACGGCGAGACCAACCGTCGAGCCAAGGACAGCGTTGGTCATCACGCCGGCAAAGACGCCTGCGATGGCACCATTGACGACATTCACCATTCCCGCGGTGCTGGTGAATGCTTGCCAGGGCCTTGGCTGGAGACCGACATCGGCCAGCAGCGCCTGTTGGTTGTCGTGGGTGGAATGAACAAGATATCGCGTCATCGAAGGGGCAAGCTCGGTATAGAAGTGCCTGATACGTGCCATGCCACGGGCGTGAACCATGTCTTCGACGGCGACCTGCACGGCCCTGACGAATGTTACCAGCCCGAGGAAGTAGAGGCATGGCAGCAGGATCAGGCTGAACAGCACGAAAGGAAGCCCCATCCTCGTCACCTGGGCTACGAAGGCGAGGGCGATCGTGGCGCTTGAGACCGAAGTCAGGAATAAATTCGCGCGCTGGTTCGCCTCCTGAATGGTGGCTGCCCTGGCTGTTCCCAGCACGAAATGTTCCGTGGTCATTATCTGCAGGAGTTGCTGCCGGTTCTCGCCTTCGTCGGTTTTGGTCTTGCTCGTGGGCATGCCGGGCCGTTGGGATGAACAAAAGGGGTCGTCCTTTTGGAACGAACTTCGTCGGGTGGGGTTCCGACGCAACCAGGGCAAGGCGGGATTCCGCTGAAACAAAGCCGGACTCGTTCCGAGCAAGCTTTTCGCGGCAGATCGCCCCTGTCGATCCCCAGGTTGCAGCGCGTTCTGGCGGCTATTTTTCCCGCATCGCTCGACGGAAGTTCTGCGTGATCGGCTCGGCGAGATAAGAAAGCACGGTACGAGCCCCTGTGCGGATCATCGCCTCGCTCGACATGCCGGGCAGCAGCTTGCGGCCCTCCAGCTTGGCGAGCTCGTTCCTGTCGATCAGCACGGTGGCGGCGAAATAGGGTGCGCCGCTGCGCTCGTCGACCATGCGGTCAGCCGACACGATCTCCACGACGCCATCAAGCGGCGGCAGGTTGTAGCGGGCGAAAGCCGGGAAGCTGATGTGCGCGGGCTGTCCGGGGGCTATCGTCTCGACGTCCTCTGGTTTGACCATGGCTTCGACCACGAGTTGTTGTCCGAGCGGCACGATCGTCATCAGCGTGTCGCCGGGTTTCACGACCCCGCCGGCCGTATGGACCTTGAGGTCCATCACGATGCCGTCAACAGGGGCGACGATACCGGTGCGGGTAAGCACGTCCCTAGCCGAGCGTTCCCCCTGTCTAAGATCGAACAGCTCCGCCTCGACCTTGCTCAACTCATCGACGGCATCGTTCAGCCGCACCGTGTCGAGGTTCAGGATCTGCATGTCGATCTCGGCCATGCCGCTTCTGGCTCGCGCGATGGAAGCGACATTGGTGGCGCGCTGCCCCTCGATCTCCCGCTGTTGTCGCCTGAGCGACAGCGACCGCTCGCGAGTGGTCAGTCCCTTCTCGAGCAGACCTTCCAGGTCCTTGGTTTCACCTTCGATCGCTACGATCTGCTTGTCCTCGGTGGCGATAAGGTCCTCGAGTCCCTTAGTCTCATTCTCGGTCTGGTGACGGCGCTGGCTGAGAATTTCCCGTTCGTCCGTCAAGTTGTGGCGCTTGGCCGCGAACACGTCACGCTGTGCGGCCACCGCGTCCCTTACTGCGGAGGCGGGATTTGCCAGCAAGGTCGGATCAAACGCGATCTCGGCCTTGCCATCGCGCTCTGCCCTGAGACGAGCGGCCAATGCCTCACGCGTTGCTATGCGGTTCTGGACCAGGTCCAGCTGCGCCTTGGCTTGTGTGTCGTCGAGCCGGACGAGGACCTTGCCCGCCTTGACGATATCGCCGTTGGCGGCGTTCAGCTCCGCGATGATGCCGCCCTCGAGATGCTGGATGAGCTTGCGATCGCCGGCGACCTTGATGACACCCGGTGCCACAGCGGCGCTGTCCAACGGCGCCAGCGCCGCCCAGCCCCCAGCCACACCGAAGAACAGGAACATGATCGCGTATCCGGTGAGCGTCACGCCCGTGAGACGCAGCGGCACCGGTTGCAGCAGGGAGGGCGGCGGAACGGGCAACGGCACGACGTTCAATTCCGGGGAACGGCTCATGCTTCTTTGACCTCTTTGATTTCCTTGACCACCTCGAGGGTCGCCAACTGGGCCGCCTTTGGCATATGGGCCACCTTGCCGGCGCGATTGGCGAGTTCGTTGAAGACGGCGTCGCGAGGCCCGAAGAGGTCAAGTTGGCCCCGGTTGAGCAGCAATATCTTGTCGACTTTCTCCATAATGTTTGGTCGGTGCGCGATCAGGATGATGGTCGTGCCCGCCGCCTTGACCGTGCCGAGGGCTGCGATCAATGCCTCCTCCCCCTCGCGGTCGAGATTGGAATTGGGCTCGTCTAGGATAAGGAGCGCCGGGTCGCCGTAGAGTGCCCGCGCCAACCCGATGCGCTGGCGCTGCCCGCCTGACAGCGCCGCGCCAGATTCGCCGATGTCGGTGCTGTAACCCTTCGGCAGCCCCTTGATCAGGTCGTGAACTCCCGCCAACTGCGCGGCCTCGACCACCTTGTTGAAGACAGCTGGGCTGAGCGTCGTGAAGCGGCAGATGTTTTCGGCGACGGTGCCGGCGAAGAGTTCGATATCCTGTGGCAAGTAGCCGACGTATTTTCCGCGGTCCTCCGATGCCCATTCGGCGACGCTCATGCCGTCCAGCAAAGCGCGACCCCCTGATGGGCGCCAAGTGCCGGCCAGTATTCGCGCCAGGCTCGTCTTGCCGGCTCCGCTCGGACCGATCAAAGCCATCGCTTCACCCGACTTGAGCTGAAAGCTGATTCCCTTCAAGATGTGCTCACCGCCCTGGCGCGCGAGGACGATGTTCTCGGCCTCAAACCTGCCCTTTGGGCGCGGCAATGGCAGGGCGGTTGTGATCTCCGGGTGCTGACCGGCGACATTGACAAGCCGCTTGTAAGCCGCGCGGGCCCCCACCGTCGCCTTCCACGTGGCGATCGCCTGTTCGACGGGGGCCAACGCGCGACCCATCAGAATTGAGGCGGCAATCATGATACCGCCCGAAGCCTCATTCTTCACGACTAAATAAGCGCCGAGTCCGAGGATGGCCATCTGGAGACCCTGTCGGAAACTCTTCGCGATGGCCGAGATTGTGCCGCCGCGGTGGGCGACGAGAATCTGTCCTTTGTTTGCTTCGTCCTGCTGCGCCTTCCAGCCCTCCAACAGTGGCTTCAACATGCCCATCGCCTGGACGACCTCGGCGTTACGGATTGCCGCCTCGGCCTGCGTGTAGGCCCGCGCCTGGGCACTTGCGGCCTCCGCGGTCGGCTTCCGCGTGATATATTCGTTCAACAGGGCCAGGGCGAACAACACGATGCCGCCGCAGAGTGCCAACCAGCCGAGCCACGGGTGCATGAGGAAGATGGCGGCGAAGAAGATCGGTGCCCACGGTGCGTCGATAATCGGGAAGATGCTCGGGCTTGTGAAGAAGTTCCGCACCTGGTCGAGGTCGCGCAGCGGGCGAGACGTGGCCTGGCCTGGTGTGGCGGCGGCGTATTCCACCGTCGCGGTCAGGAGAACCGGTGCCAGTCGCACGTTCATCCATGCGCCGACTTTGGCCAGCAAGCGGCCACGCACGATGTCCAAGGCTGACATTGTCGCGAGAGCCGCCGCCGCCACCAACGACAGCGCTACTAGCGTCTCCAAGCTGTGGCTGCCCAATACGCGGTGATAGACCTGGAGCATGTATATTGCCCCCGTCAGCATAAGTATGTTGATACCGGCGCTGAACCAAACGAGCGGCTTGATGGCCCGTCGAGCCTCTTTCATCACCGTCTGCAAGGCGCGGGGCTGTGCGGTTGATTTCATTTGTTTTGAACCGGCTTTAGGCAGGGCGCGAGATCATCTACAGGGGGAGGGAGGCAGCGTGAGCTGCCTCCCCTGGTGCGGTGTCGGTCAGACGACGTCGACCAAGATGTTGTTGATGCCGGTCACATCGCCGTCCGCGTCATGAATGTTGACTGCGAAATTAAGGTGCGCGTCCGGGGTCACGGTCTGGGTCGCCGTGAAAGCGATGTCCGTGATCTTGAGCACATCGTTGTCCGTCGGGTCCCAGTTCTGAAGGGCGATGGTCGTGCTGCCACCGTTTGCGCCGACTGCCTTCTGCAGGTTGAGCGCCGTTGCCAGTTCCGTGAACGCACCTCCCGGTACGCTGTCTGGACCGGTCAGACCGTTACCGGACTGCATGATCTGGGCACCCTGAAGCACCCAGTTCTCGCCGGCACTGTTATAGTCGTTCCGCTCGACGATCACGAGACCGTCGTTGTTGTCGAGCGAGAACTCGTTGGTGTACGGGGAGGGCACACCACCCGGAGTGCTGGCCTTATAGATGTCCTGGTTCTCCACGTACATCGCCTTCGTGGTGAAGGTGTCTGCCGCAGTGCCGGAACCCCCAAACGCTCCGTCTGAACCGAGGTTGACGAGGTTAAGGACCAGCATCAGGTCCTCGGAGTTGCCGATACCGTCGAACTCGATGGCCATATCGTTGGCCGTCTGGGTCGGGGCGATGTGGCCGTCGTCGGTCGTGATGCCCGGCGTGGTTTCGAAGAATCGGAGGGTAAGCGCTTCGCCCTTTTGGATCGTGTCGCCCGCAACACCGTTCGTGGTCTGGGTTGCGGAAACCCAGTCCTCGAAGTTGCTGGTGACTTGCTGGCCGGCGTTGAAAAAAGTATCGCCGGCGATCGGGCTACCGTCACCCGTCCCGTTGAACCCAAAGGGGCTCCCGTTGGGGTTTGAGTTGCCGGTGAACTGCACGAAGAAATCCTTGTCGGTCTGTTCGGGTGTCGTCGACGCATCGAAAAGTTTCTCGACCACGACGTTCGGGTGACCCGTGTTGCCGATGGGCTCCTTGGAAAGCAACTCCGAGGTGTGGAGTAGGTCCTTCGTGAAGCCATCCGCCGTATCGCTCAACGTGATGGTGTAGGTGTCGGCAGTCTTGTTGAAGCTAAGCGTACCGGCGATCGTCCCCGGCTGAACGCCAGCCAAGTCCGGGTTAGCATCGTAAGTGGCAGCCCAGTTGAACGTCGCTGAGGTGGCAGTCTCCGACCCCGCCACGAGCGTAACGCTCGAGGTTGCGAATGCGGTCGGAGTGTTCGGCACCAGGCCGGTGACGTTGCCGGACAGCGATATGCTCGCGAAGTCCGAGTGCGTGGCGTCGTAGACCGCGAAGAGGTCATGGCCGATGTCGTACCCGAAGGCTCCTGTGACCGACGCGTTGAGCGTGTTAGCCAGAGTCTCATGGGTCCCGTTACCGTTGCCGGCGTTTTGGTCGCCGTCGAACGGCACCGTGATCGTCGGGCCGTCGTCCTTGAACTCGAACGCCGTGCCGATGTTGACCGAGGCACTACCCGTGTCCCCGTCGCGGTCGGTGATGGTCGCCGTCAGCGTGACGAGGTTTGCGTTCGACATGAACACCGATTCGTTCGGGTCACTGGTCGGGTGAACCACGGCGCGGGACTGGTCAAGCGTCACGTTACCGTTGCCGTCCACGCTGATCGTGAACACCGTGTCGCCGTCGCCGTTCTTGCCGAAAACCACCCCACCGACTGTCGACAGAACGACCGACTGACCGGTAAGAGTGTCGGTGAGACCTGACGCGCCGGACGCGGCCAGTGCAAAGGTGATGGCGACCGCCGCTGTGCCGTCGGCACCACCACTTTGCGGTGTGAAGATGCTCGAGAAATCTGTCGGGCCACCGTTTGTCGTGAAGTCGGACTCATCGACCACGACCGTTGGCACTGTGCCATTTGCCCCGATGCTCGGGCCGTCGTCCCTGATCTGCACCTTGTCCCCGATGGCGATGCTGGTGTCGCTGGTGTCGCCGTCACCGTCGTGGTGTGGAGCTTGGCAAGCAGCGCACTGTCGAGCATCGTCGCGACNCAAGCACGGTGCCGAGCGCGGTGAAGGCGGCTGGAGCCGCACCGGACTGGTCGTTGGAATTGGCATCGACGCCAGCCGTCTCGTCATGCAGCACCTTGGCTGCATTCTCGGTCAGAGCCGCTGTCGGGCCGTCGTCCCTGATCTGCACCTTGTCCCCGATGGCGATGCTGGTGTCGCTGGTGTCGCCGTCACCGTCGGTGGTGTGGAGCTTGGCAAGCAGCGCACTGTCGAGCATCGTCGCGACGTCGTTGGCATTGGTGCCGTCCGGATGCGCGATGGCGATGTATTGCGCGATGCTGAGGATGCCGCCTTGGCTGATCGAGATGGCGAAGGCAATGGGTTCACCCGTCGTGTTGCCGTCGTTGTTGACGTCAACGCGGCCGACGACGAGGCCACCCTCGACATTGAGCAGGATGTTGTGGTGGTCGAGTGAATCGAAGCCGGAATCGGCATTGGCGCCGCTGACGCCGAGCGACAGCGTCTGGGTGCCCGGTCCGTCGGTGCCGAAGCTGGAGTTCGGCGTGACCACGGCGGAAGCGCTGGCCGCCCAGCCAAGCACGGTGCCGAGCGCGGTGAAGGCGGCTGGAGCCGCACCGGACTGGTCGTTGGAATTGGCATCGACGCCAGNCCAAGCACGGTGCCGAGCGCGGTGAAGGCGGCTGGAGCCGCACCGGACTGGTCGTTGGAATTGGCATCGACGCCGGAGGTCTCGTCATGCAGTACCTTGGCCGCGTTCTCGGTCAAGGCCGCCGTCGGGCCGTCATCATTGGTGTGCAGCTTGTCGCCGACGGATTCCGTGACGGTCACGCCTTGCGACAGGTCGACACGGCCGACGTCGAATTTTCCGACCACCGCCGTCGCCTGGAAGCGGTTGAAGGTCTCCACGGCCTGTGTGGCGCTATTGTCGGTGAACCACTGCACCGTATAGGCATCGTTGAGATGCTGCGCGGTTATGGTGCCGTCCGCGTTGAAGGTAACGAAACCGTTTGTCGCGGTCGTATCGGTGACCAGCCCCCCGTTGCCATCCCTGATGACGACGCGAACGATGGCGACCGCCGAGTCATCGGCAAGCGCGCTTTGTCCGGCGTCGTTGCCCAGATTGGCGCCGCTGGCGAGATTGTTGTCGATGTAGCTGCGGCCCGCCTCGGGACTGGTAGAAGCGCCGCCGGCGCTGAAGGCGCCGATCTTCACGGTGAAATTGGTGCCCGGACTGCCCTCGGTCTGGGAGATGAACAGCTTGGCGTCGGTGACGTCGATGAAGTCCGTATAGCTCATATTGTCGATATCGCCGTATGTGCCCGGTGCCTGGCCCTTGACGAAGCTGAACACCGCGGTCTCACCCGGATCGAACATCTGGTTGTTGACGCCGATAGTGGCGCCGACGCCGCCCTGGCTGGTCTTGATGTTGTCGCCTGAGTTGTCGAGCGTTCCGTCGGCCTTGATGACCGGGTGTATGCCGCTCACCACCAGACCCGCGCCGGATGTGCCTACGGCCACGAACAGATTGTTGCCCGAGGCGAGATTGTCGAAATTGAAGGATGTGGAGCCTGACGCCGAAACGTTGAGAAGGTTGGTCCAGTCGATCGCGTCGTCAGGGTTGGTGGTGTCCGGGTGGGCAATGGCCTGGAAGGTCACCATCTCGACGCTGGCGCTGAGATTGTTGCCTGCCGCGTTCAGATAGAAGGCGGCGACGACATCGCCGACGCCTTCGGTGGCGCTAGTGGTCGCCAGCACGATCGTTCCATTTGCATAGGAATGCAGATAGATAGGTTGGCTGCCATCGACCGTCAGCAGCGGGCTGCCATTGTAGATGACCTGGTCGCCGTCGAGCGCATTGCCGCTGCCGTCGGAGAAGAACAGCTTGCTGATCGTCGCGCCGTCCGGAGTGACGGTGACAAGACCGGCGCCGCTGACCGCCGCCTCGACGTTATCGGCAAAAGCGAACTGGCCTGCCGACAGTTGCAGGTCGCCGGTTAGCCCATTGAGGAAGTCCTTGAACGCCGTCGAAAGTCCAGTGAGATCACTGCTGATGGCCGTATCGCCGGACTGAGCTCCGGAAGTCTGGTCGAGCGTCAGCGTGCCATTGATGTCGATGGTGGTGGTCATGATCGTTACCCCCTTGGTAAGGTCGCTTCTAACGATCCGCACATCCAGTAACGCAGAAATGCACCTGCCCCAGGCCTACCCCACGCGCATTGAATTTGCGGTTTTCAATTGACCATTGTGTTGTCGGCGCAGAGGGCGCGTCCATTCGCGTTTCGATAGTATTAGGGTGAATGCCCACACCTGATCGAACGATATATATCCTTCGATAGATCAGGCTACTGCAGGCGGTCGCGCCGGTATCACGGCCGGTGCTGTCAGACGGCTTCCGGCAAGGCATCAATGTTGAAAGCGGTGGTCAGAGCAGGCCGGAGTGACGCGTTCCTGGATGGTCGCCACCTTTGTTATGCGCCACCCAGGCCAATTCCGCCCGGCCGCCGAGTTGCAGCTTCTCGTAAACGTGATGCAGGTGCATCTTCACCGTGCCTTCCGAGACATGCAGCCGCTGCGCGATGGTCTTGTTGCGCAATCCGCGCGAGACGAGATCGGCGATTTCGGTCTCCCGCCCGGTCAGCCTGGACATTGGCTGGCTCTGTGGTTCCGGCATCAGCAGATGCAGGAGGATCTTGTTGTCGATCCATTTCTTGCCGCTCGCAACCGCATTTACGCAGTCGACGAGATAGTGGTTGCTGATGCCGTCCAGCAGCAGTCCGTCAGCGTCGAGCGCCTGTATTTCCTTGACGCCGAGGCCGCTGTTCGGCTGCACGATGAAGATGATGCCGAGAGCTTTGCCGCAGGCTCTCAGCCGTGAAGAGAGCCCGGCCGTCTGCGGGTCGATTGCATCCACGCCGACAATGGCAACATCAGGCTGGTGACGCTCCACATGAAGGGGAACATCAACCGCGCGGTTGCATTCGGCGACAACATCGTGTCCCGCCTTGCGCAACACCCACTCCAGACCGGCGAGATATACCCCCCGCGGGTCCGCAACAACCAACGTTGACATGCGAACACCGTCCGTAAAAAACGCAACGAACTTATTAAATACCCACAAAATCAGGAAATCAGAGGTTAACCAGTTTGTCAAGAAACTCCTAATATACCTTCAGCTATAATGTCCGAGGCTGTCAGACCCTGCCGGCGCGAATGCCCCGAGGCGAGCCGTTCAGCCATTTGAGTCATTCGATAGTTTCCTATTGGACGACGGCCGATTTCTGTTTAGCCATCCCCACGGCGATGTGTCAGAACTTCGCCCAGTTTCGCAAAAATGCATGAGAGTTGGTAGCCGAAGGGAAGTACGATGACAGGACAAAAAGTTGCGTTGGTTAGCGCTGGCGGAAGCGGCATGGGCGCGGAGACCGCCCGTCGACTTGCTGCGGACGGCTACAAGGTCGGGATTCTCTCGTCCTCAGGCAAAGGGGAAGCGTTGGCAAAGGAGCTCGACGGCTTCGGTGTCACCGGCTCGAACCAATCCAATGACGATCTCAAGCGGCTGGTCGATGGCGCTGTCGAGCGGTGGGGTCGCGTCGACGTGCTTGTAAACAGCGCTGGCCACGGCCCACGAAAGCCCATCCTCGAGATTACCGACGAGGATTGGCATGACGCAATGAACGTTTATTACCTGTGCGCTGTTCGTCCGGCGCGGTTGGTTACACCAATCATGCAGATGCAGAAATCGGGCGTCATCGTCAACATCTCCACCGCCTGGGCGTTCGAACCGAGCCCGATGTTCCCCACCTCTGCCGTCTTCCGTGCCGGACTGGCCTCCTTCACGAAGATCTTCGCGGATACCTATGCCGGTGACAACATTCGCATGAACAACGTTCTTCCAGGTTGGATCGACAGCTTGCCCGCAACCGTGGAACGCCGCGACAGCGTGCCGTTGGGGCGTTATGGCACCAGCCAGGAAATCGCCGCCACGATCGCGTTCCTTGCGTCGGACGGCGCGGCCTACATCACCGGCCAGAACATCCGCGTCGATGGCGGCATAACGCGCGCCGTCTAGGACAGGCTTCAACAATGCGCACCAAAACCAGCATTCGTGTCGTCGGCTGTCATGCCGAAGGCGAGGTCGGCGACGTCATCGTGGGTGGCGTGCTGCCGCCGGCGGGCCGCACGATGATGGAGAAGATGATCACGATGGAACGTGATCACGACCATATCAGGCGGATGCTGATCTGCGAGCCGCGCGGCAGCGTCGCGCGGCACGTCAACCTGCTCGTGCCATCGACGCGTGACGATTGCGTCGCCGGCGCCATCATCATGGAGCCGACGGAATACCCTCCGATGTCCGGTTCCAATACGATCTGCGTCGCCACGGTCCTGCTGGAGACCGGCATGGTGCCGATGCTGGAGCCCGAGACGCGCTTCAGGCTCGACATGCCGGGTGGCGTCATCGACGTGCGCGCCGAATGCCGTGACGGCAAATGCGTGTCGATCACCTTGCGCAATGCGCCTGCCTTCGCCGAACGTCTCGATGCCAACATCGAGGTCGAGGGGCTGGGAACGCTCACGATCGACGTCGCCTATGGCGGCATGTTCTACGCGATCGTCGATGCTAGGGCGCTCGGCTTCTCGGTCGCCCCCGACGAGGCTCGCGAGTTGGCGGTGATGGGCGAGAAGGTCCGACGGGCCGCGCGCGAACAGCTTGATGTCGTGCATCCGGAATTCGAGCATGTGCGCGGCGTGTCCATCGTGCAGTTCGCCATGCCGTTCCAGGGTCCCGGCAATGTCACCCGCAACACCTGCATCGTCTCGCCGGGACGATCCGACCGCAGCCCGACGGGAACCGGCACGTCGGCCCGCATGGCCGTGCTGCAGGCCCGAGGCCTGATGGGAGTTGGCGACGTATTGATCCACGAATCGATTATCGGCTCGCGCTTCACCGGCAAGATCGTTGAGCTGACGGAGATCGGCGGCCGCAAGGCGATCGTTCCGGAAATCACTGGCCGAGCCTGGGTCACCGGCGAGCATGCCTACTACCTCGATCCGACGGACCCATATCCGCAAGGCTACGTGCTGTCGGACACATGGGGGACTTCCACCTCGGTCAAGCAATAGGCGTGCAGCGGCGTCGAAACAGGTTCGATCCAGGTCCGAAATCTCAGGGACCATTCAACCGGGATGTCCGCGATTGAAAGAACTGCAGGAACAATTCGCGCTCCGTGGTGATGTCGAGTTTTTCGTAGATGCGGCGGCGGTGATTTTTGACCGTGCCGACCGCGATCCCCAGCCGCTCGGCGATGCTGGCGGTCGGATGCCCGGCCAGGACGAGTTGGACGAGTTCGCGTTCCCGCTGTGAAAGCTCTGGCCAGAGGCTGGCCGGAATGCTGGGCTTCTGCTGCGGCGAAGCGCCGGGCCCTGTCGGCACCGATGTGCGGGAGAATTCGTTTCCGCGCGCGGTTATGTCGAGTGCGTGCAGGGCTGCGAACACCGGCAGCCGCTCTTCCAATCGCGCGATCTCGCTGTCCTTGAAAGAGGCGCTCGAACGGTCGAGAAAGATGCCGAGACACCAGTCGCCGCCATCCGCCAGCATGATGCCGACTTCATCGCAGATTTCCGACTGCGCCAGGAAGCCGGCTATGTACTGGCCGCGCTTGGCCTCGTCGTCGGCAAGCCGTTTCAGCGGCATGATGCCAAGCCGCCGCTCGCGCCGCCACGAGGCGTAGAACGGGTCGAACACGTAGTAACTGGCGAGATAGCGCTGCACCATCTCGTCCGAGAAGCGCCGGTGCTTGACGAATTCCGGTGTCTGCGTCGCCGAATAGCGCGTCACGGTGACAAGGTCGTGCTCGATGTCGGCGCCGATCAGGTCGATCAGGCAGTCGACATGCCTGTCCGTGCCGGTGGCGGCGATCGCCCTGGCGAGCGGCGCCCAGATATTGCCCATGCGCATGCCCTTTTCTCGGCGATCCCGGCCCGACCGTCATTGTGTCTTTTGGCATATGGCGCGAGGCCGCCCAAGAGCTCTAGCCTTGCCTCAACCCAGACCACATTCCGAGGCGCCTGTGACCCAACCCAATCCCATCGGCCCCATCGTCGGCAACCCCATCGTCATCGGCATCGACGCCGGCGGCACCATGACCGACACCATCCTTGTCGATCAGGACGGTCACTTCAAGATCGGCAAGTCGGCGACCACGTCGAAGAACGAAGCCGAAGGTTTCCTGGCCTCCGCCGAGGACGCGGCCGATGCCTGGGGCATCTCGCTGGAGCAGCTCTTCTCCGGCGTCAACGTCGTGCTCTATTCCGGCACCGGCATGCTCAACACGCTGTTGTCGCGCACCGGCCGCCGCCTCGGCCTGATCACCACAAAGGGCTTGGAGGACATGATCCTGATGGGCCGCGGCTTGCAGGTCTGGGCCGACTATTCCTACGCCGACCGGCTGCATGCGGTCACCCATCATCATCCCGATCCGCTGGTGCCGCGCCGTCGCACCCATGGCGTCACGGAGCGCATCGACCAGTTCGGCGACATCATCCTGCCGCTCTACGAGCATGAGGTGGCTGCGGCAGCCAGGAAGCTGATCGCCGACAAGGTCGAGGGCATCTGCATCATGACGATCTTCTCGCACGTCAATCCCGTGCACGAGAAGCGCATCGCCGAGATCTGCCGCGAGGAGATCGAAAAGGCCGGCGCCGAGATCACCGTCTACACCAGCCACGAAGTCCGCCCGGTCATCCGCGAACAGTCACGGCTGAACTCGGTGCTGATCGAGGCCTACGCGACGTCGCGCGGCCGCAAGCAGCTCAAGGGTATCGAGGACGTCTCGAAGAAATACGGCTTCAAATATGGCGTGCAGACGCTGCTGTCCTTCGGCGGCCTGACCTCGATCAACCATCCGCGCCTGCACGAAACCATGATCTCCGGCCCGATCGGCGGCATCCTCGGCGCGGCCTATGTCGGCAAGCTGATTGGCAACGATTCGCTGATCTGCTCGGACATGGGCGGCACCTCCTTCGACATGGGCGTCATCACGCGCGGCCAGACGCGGATCGAGAACGAGCCATTGATGGACCGTTTCAAGCTCAACGTGCCGACGCTGCATCTCGACACGATCGGCGCCGGCGCAGGCATGATCCTCAAGGTCGATCCACTGACCAAGAAGGTCTCGCTCGGGCCGGAAAGTGCGGGCTCCGATCCCGGGCCGATCTGCTTCGCCAAGGGCGGCACCGAACCGACCATCGCCGATTGCGACGCCATCCTGGGCCGCCTCAACCCGCATTACTTCCTTGGCGGCAAGGTCGTGCTGCAGGTCGAGAAGGCGAGGGCAGCCTTCGAGGAAAAGTGCGCGCGCCTGCTCGGTGTGGGCGTCGAGGAGGCTGCCGAAGGCATGATCGACATGCTGGAGGCCGACGCCAACAACGCGTTGCGGCGCGTCATCTCCGGCCAGGGCATCCACCCCTCCGAATTCACGCTGCTCTCCTATGGCGGCTCAGGCCCGCTGCATCTGGCCGGCTGCTCCAGGGGCATCGGCTTCAAGGACATCATCACCTTCCAGTTCGCCGCCGCCTTCTCGGCCTTCGGCTGCACCACGGCCGATTTCATGCGCCGCCATTCGGTGTCGACGCAGCACGACATCGGCGCGCGCGCCAGTGATGACGAATTGATGGCCTTCGGTGTGAAGGTCACCAATGTCTGGGATGATCTCACCAAGGCAGCCGTCGACGAGATGATCGAGGACGGCCATGCGCGCGACAAGATCAAGACCGTGCCGTTCCTGATGATGCGCTATACCGGCCAGCTTGAGGATGTCGAGGTGATGGCGCCGCTCTCGGCCATCCGTTCGGCCGACGACATGCGCGGTGTCATCGACGAATTCGAGGCCGTCTATGCCAAGGTCAACCACCGCGTCTCGCGCTACGGCGAAGCCGGCTTCTCGATCACCGAACTCGGGCTCGTCGCCACCGCCGACAAGGTCAAGCCGATGCTCTTGAAGCGTGCGCTCGGCAAGCCGGATCCGGCGGCCGCCCACAAGGGCGTGCGCGAGGCCTATATCGGCGGCCGCTGGCACAAGGCCAATCTTTACGAGATGGATCTGCTGCAGCCCGGCCACGAGGTCACCGGCCCGGCTATCATCGAACATCCCGCCACAACGCTCGTCGTTCATCCGCAGGACCGTGTCCATGTCGATGAATGGACGCTGCTGCACTACACCCACGCTTGAGAAGGGCGAACGCCATGCTGGACAAACCCGCCTCCGCGCTCCGCCTCCGCGAACGGCTGATCGAATCCGAACGGCTCATGGAAGAGACCGGCTGCTACGACGGCATCACGGAACTTTCGCTGCGCAACCAGGATCCGCTCAAATTCGAGACGCTGCACACCAAGCTGCGCGCCTATTGCGTCTCGGCCCGCGAGATGGCCCGCCGTATCTCTGCTTCGCCGGGCGTGCGCGAGGTCGGCGAGATGGTGGTCGCCATCTACACGCCGGAAGGCGATGCGATCGCGCTCTCCAACGGCATCATGGTGCATGTGCACACGATGAGCCGCTTCATCAAATGGATGATCAGACAGGGCTATGAGGAAAACCCCTGCATCCGCGACGGTGACATCTTCGCCAACAACGACGCCTTCATCGGCACCGTGCAGGTGCCCGATGTGATGGACGTGGTGCCGATCTTCCACTCGGGCAAACTGGTCGGCTGGGCGGGCGCGGTCTGCCACGAGCTCGAGGCCGGCGGCATCACGCCCGGCGGCGACGTGGCCCTGGCGCAGGAGCGCTTCACGGAAGGGCTGTTCGTCTGCGCCGAAAAAATCGGCGAGAACGACGAGATCCGCCGCGACTATGTCATCCGCTGCGAGCGCAATCTGCGCATGCCGATCTATTGGGTCTTGGACGAGAAGGCCAAGGTCGCCTCCTGCATCGACATGCGCGAAAGCGTCAAGGCGCTGATCGACGAGATCGGCTTGGACTACTGGATGAAGGTGTCGAAGGAGTTCATCGAAGAAGGCCGCCGCGCCCAACTCGCCCGCACGCGCCAGCTCACTGTGCCCGGCATCTACCGCGGCCACACCTTCTACGGCCACGTCACAGCGGGCAAGCCCGGCTACCAGCCGCTCGGCGACCCCGACTGGCTGTACAACATCCCGATCGAGATGGAGATCACCACCGACGGCAAGATCATCATGGATTTCGAGGGCACGCAGCCCTGGGGCTACCATTCGATGAACTGCACCCCGGCCGGCATGGATGGCGGCATGTTCGTGACGCTCACCCAGCACATGAATTTCGAGGGGCTGGTCAATGACGGGGCCTGGATGGCGACCGAACTGAAACTGCCGCACGGCACATGGACCAACCCGGACAACGAAATGGTGGCGACCGCCACCTCATGGGCCTTGCTGCTTCCGGCCTATGGCGTGTTCCAGCGGCTGTTGTCGCGCTCCTTCATCGGACGCGGCTTCGTCGAGGAAGCCTTCGTCGGCCAGGTCAACAGCCCGATGATCGAGATGGGCGGCACCAGCCAGTACGGCAAGCTGTTCGGCATGGCGCATTTCGAATGCGCGGCCGCCGGTTCCGGCGCGCTGGCGATCAAGGACGGTCTCGACACCGCCTATGTCGGCTGGAACCCGGAATCCGACATGGGCAATATCGAGATCTGGGAACAGAACATGCCAATGGTCTATATCGGCCGCTCGATCGTTCCCAATTCCGGCGGCGCCGGCAAGTATCGCGGCGGCTGTTCCTTCCTGTCGACCTGGCTGGTCAGCAAGACTGATCATCTCAGACTGGTGACTTCGGAGCATTCGTCCCGCGTGTTCGACAATGGCGGCATGTGCGGCGGCTATCCGGCGCCGACCTGCCAGAAGCATCGCGCGGTGCGCAACTCCAACATCTTCGAACTGGCCGAAAAAAGGGCACCGCTCGCGCACCACACCGGCACCAACCCGCATCGCTCTGAGCTTGAGCTGCGGCTGCAGGGCGAGCATGTGACGATGGAGGGCCCCTACATCACCGCCCCGCACAAGACCGGTGACGTCTTCACCCATTCCTACAATGGCGGTGGCGGCTATGGCGACGTGCTGGAGCGCGATCCGCTCAAGACGGCGTTGGATGTCGAGAACGGCTATCTCACCAAGGAAGCGGCCGAGGGCATCTTCGGCATCATCCTCGACGAGGATGGGGACGGCTATCCCGTTGCCAACATCGAGGCCACCAAGCGTCACCGCGCCGAGATGCGCGCCAGGCGGCTCGCCGAGGCAAAGCCGGTGTCGGAGTGGATCGCCACCGAGCGCGGCCGGGTCGAAAAGGCCGACTTCGCGCCCGAGGTCAAGAAAATGTATGCCAGCGCGATCAAGCTTTCCTCGCGCTTCACCAGGGAATTCAGCGATTTCTGGGACGTCGACGCCAAATCGATCTTCATGCCGGGAGCAAAGCCATGACCTCGTACAGCAAGGAAGTCATCGCCGATCTGGTCGCGGGCACGCTGTCCTGGCCGCAGACGCGCCGCGTCATGAGCGCTTACAAGGACGACGACCGCTTCTTCAAATACGTCGCGGTGCTGCAGGATCGCGTCGGCTGGAAAGACCCGATCCTGTTGCCGGTCTCGGATCATCTGTTCATTTGCCAGAGCGGTGACGAGCGGGTGACCCGTTGTGAGTGCGGCCACTCCTTCGGCGACTATCGCAAGAACTGGAAGCTGAACGCAGCGATCATCGTGCGCAATACAGAGGAGACGCTGCGCGAAATCTATCCCAACAATGATATTCCCGATCCGCAGTGGATGGAAATTCGCGAATTCATCTGCCCGCAATGCGGCACCATGCACGAAGTAGAAGCAGCCGCACCCGGCTACCCAATCGTGCATGATTTCGAACCCGACCTCGAGGGCTTCTATCGCGAATGGCTGGGCAAGCCGCTGCAGCCTTGACCAGGCCGGTTGCCGGGCCTTGGATAGGTTCGTCGCGACTTCCGAAAATGACGGTTGGTGCCCACTGCCTTGTGGTTTGATTGCGGAGATCCAGTTCGATGACCAACCTCTCGGGCCGCGGGGCCATCGTCACCGGCGGTTTTTCCGGCATGGGCTTCGCCATCGCCACCGCGCTTGCCAGGGCAGGGGCCAATGTCGCTGTCGGCTCCTACGTGGCCGCGCCGGGCCCGGGAAGGACCGATGCCGCCTACTATCCGGGCGCCGGCGAGATCGAACGGGTACGCTCGGCTTTGGCGGCGCATGGCTCAAGTGTCCACGCCGCGCATCTCGACGTGCGCGATAGCGATCTCAGCAATCGTTTCGTGGCCGAGGCGGAGGCGGCGATCGGGCCGGCCGACATTCTCGTAAATGCCGCCGGCACCACCGCCGAGCAGCCGGTCGTGGGGCATTCCGACGAACTCTGGGACAAGATCGTCGACACCAATCTTACGGGTGCCTTCCGTGTCACACGCGCCGTGCTGCCGGGCATGATCGGACGCCGCTGGGGTCGCATCGTCAACATTGGCTCCACCGCGGCCTCGGTTGGCTGGAAGGACAATCCTGCCTATTGCGCCTCGAAGGCCGGCCTGCTCGGGCTGACGCGCTGCGTGGCGCTGGAAGGTGCCGCACACGGCGTCACCTGCGTCATGATCAGCCCGACCTGGGTGGAGACGGAACTGATGCGCCGCAACGTCGCGCAAGTGGTCGAGCGTGAGGGCAAGGGCCGCACGCCAGAGGAAGCCATGGCCGAAATCGTTCGCGGCAACCCGCAGCAGCGCATGCTGCAGCCGGAGGAAATCGCGGCGCTCGCGGTGTTCCTGTGCTCGGACGCCGCCAGGGGCATCACCATGGAGAACATCCAGGTGACCGGCGGCGCTTTGTGGTAACGCCGATGCAAGGATCCAATCGATCTTGGGTCGGCGGTTTGCCGGTAGCTAGGCAGCATGACGACCGCTGCGGAAGTGCGATGACTAAGCCAGCCTTTCGTAGATCGCGATTGCCTCGCAGGACAATTTCGCGTGGGCAACTTTCGCGACACTCAAACCAAGGCCCGGCCGATGCCGTGCCGCCGTTGCCTTCTTATAGCTGAGCGATTTGGTACGGAATCGTACCATCGATTGATCGGCGTCTTGGACGGGATCAAGATGAAGCCGAGGGTGATGGGAGGAACCGCATGAGCATCGCCAGATGGGCAACAAGACCCGTCGGTACCGCTAGGGAGTTTCTGGCATCAGAGCTTCGAAGTGCGCGATATGGCGATATCGTCTCGGTCAAAGCGGCAATAGAGGCCGCTCGCAGGGATGCGCCCTATTTGCAAGATACGGATGACGAGTTGACGGAGAAGATCGTCGATCTGGCACGGGAACTGGGCCTAGCCGTCCTTTTTGACTCTCGTGAGTGATCGATGGCCGAAGGCTTGGCGCTGGTCTATGTTCCTTGGTACGAAACCAACAATTGGCTCTTGACTAAAAATGCGCAATCCTTGGAAAATGGAACGCCGGCTGGACGACAAACTCGATTGCAAGGTATGCGGGACTATCCAAATGGACATTCCCGACAACGCCGAGGAGTCGACGCCAATTCACTGCAGCAAGTGCGGTGCCTTTCTTGGCGAATGGGGCGAACTGCAGGATGATTTCTACCGCCAGACCCGCGGTTCCGAAGCCTTCGACCTGCGCAACGGAAACATCATTAAAAAGTAGCTGCAGTCGCTGGATTCATGCAGCCCGGTTCTGGGCAGCCTGGTTCTGCTGGCCGATGCAATCGGTCCATTTACAATCCTGACCGCCTCAATCTCCCGCTCTTGTCGGGGCATCACCGCGCGATAATTTCCCTGAAGGCGTGGGTGCTTCTCACTCTCGACAGGAGCCTGCCATGAAACATCAGACACTCGACCAACTGCATGCCGTCGCCAAGATCGAATCCTCGGCGGCATATTCGGAGATGACGCGGAACCAGCGTATCGAACGTTGGGCCGAACTTCTCGAACAACATCCCGAGCGATGCCTTGCAGCGTTTACAGGCACCGAATATCTGCGCCTGGAGGAACGTGACAGCGTGCGTGGGGAAGGATCGGCAATTGCTGTGGCCTTCGAAGATCCGGTGCTGCGCGCATCGGGCCTGCAAGACGACAGCTATGGTGAGGCAAAACGCTTCTTCGGGCTGAGCGACTGGCAACTGCACGACATCGTCTGCGATTGTCACGTCGGCGCTACGATGAAGGCGGGCTGGGCTGCCAACCGGGTCCGCGCAACGATTGGCGGGAACAGGTTTATTGCCTGGCTAAGGCAAAGGATAATGCACTGAACGCAAGGGGGGGATCGCAGCCTGCCACAGCACGATCCGCTGCCTTGCTCGACGCCCGAGTCAACTCTAATCATGGTTTGGTCGCGGGAGAGCGCTGCCGCCTTTCCCCGAGCCATGCGGCGCATCCCCCAGTCACAAATCCGAGCAGGAAGCTACCAGTCCCATGTCCAGCGTTGTGAGGGGCGTGTGATCCTTCAACCCAGGGCCGGGCGGCCAAGCATGGGCTCCGCGATAGCTGTTCTGGATCGAAATTTCGCATTGGCCAGAACGGTCAGATGCTCTGCTTCTTCGCGCGAGAGACCGAAGAGCACTTTGCAAGTGAATTCCGCCGGAACCTCGGAATGTAGATCATACACCATCCAGTTGTCGGCCGGATCTTGCAACGCGATGAACCTCAAGCGGGCCTCCATGGTCAGCGAGGCCCAATTTAAACGGGATGCGTCTTGTTCCGCCTCTCCATTTGGACAGTGGGCTTCCGCCATGGGGTGAAGCTCAGCGACCGAAGGGCTGAGGAACTCGCCACGTCATTCGGGAGCTTAGCGACCGCAAGCACGCGCAGCCACCCGCTTAGGCCCAAGAACTGTGAAGCTCCACACCTGCGGAATGTAGTCTCAAAACTCACCGCGCGCTGGCTGCGCCGCATGACGCAGCTTCGCCCGTGCGATGATGAATCGTCAAAAAAGTACCATCGCGACGATCCAGGAACATTAGGTCCATCTAAAGGTTGGTGGTGGCAGGGACCCAACGCCCGGCAAGTCCCAAAAATCCCAGGGGCGGCCCGTCGCTGCCGTGAATGGGGCGGCGGGTTTTTCTTAGATGGGTCGCCTCGCGAACGCGGAAGCATCGGCCCTTCGTGACGACAGGTTACCTGACGGAATGGGGTCCGACACGATACTGCAACAAACTCTGGGCATCATTGTTATCTCAACTTTCAAGGAGCCGTGACGAGGTCGATCAAAATGCGAAATGATAGAGAATTGCTTGCAAGAGCATGCGCGTTGGGCATCAACATCTATCAACGCTCAAAAACAGTTTGGGTGGCCAGGGGAAGCTATCGTGGCCGTACTTTCGAGGTGAAGGGGCGTGCTCCAAAGCCAACGATCGCTTTGTGGAAGGAAGCGACACGTTATAGAGGTTCGGCGTTTTAAGCTCGAGCATCCGCAGCCGCGAGACGGCTCAAGCTCGGCGGCTCGCCGCAGGGACCAGGAGCGCGAATGGTCTGTCCCTGTTGCCGAGACGCGCGGACTGGCTTGGGTTGTGAACAGTTTTCTTCGCCAGTTGACTTTACGGGTTTTGCACGAAACCCTAAAAGGAGTGCTGTCGTTAGCAAATATTTTGGGCGCTAGCGCTTGGGAGCCATAGACTTACTCCTGCCCCACACGGAGGCATGGAGCGATGTCCCAACAATCCGAAACTATTGCATCGCTGTTCCGGCAATTGCGGATGTTGGAAGAGCCCGCCGAAATCGTATGTGCCCATGCCGAGGTGATACGGGGTGCTGCCGATGACATCGCCGATGAATTTCCATTCGACGATGTCGAAACGCTGGCTATGCTGATTGAAGACGATATCGACGACGATGAAGAGGCAGCGGCTACTGCTCGCGCTATTTCCCAGGAACTCCGTCGACGATTGGCCGCTGGTGTAAGAAAATGGCCGAGACTGAAGATTATGTGATGAAACAAGACGGCAAGTCTTGGCTCCGTTTAGTCTTCGGCCGATTGAGCGTCCCATCGTCGATATGATCGGCTTGGCCTGCGTGTCGGCTTCTTGGATCGGTAGCGCGCTCATCAACGTGCAACCTGGTCCCAATCTGATCCCTTGACGGTCTATCGACAACTCAGGTCTTTGGGTGGCGAGCCGATCGATTAGACCCCGCGGCTTCCTCGCATGTGTCGGAAGGCACCGCAGTCGAGATGTCATTGCAACCGTATGACGACAAAGCCGAGGCTTTTGGGAACCAATGGCCGGTGCGGCTGCGCTGCGTTGGGCAGCTTGATTTGCGCCACACCGGCCACTGCGGGTTGGTTTGGGTGTCCCCCGCACTGCTCAAATTATAGACATATTAGCAATAACGCAAATAAGACTGAAGTCCCATGGGCGATGAGGGTGAGCGGCTGGCTGCTGACCTATCAAGGCCGTGACTTTGCACGGTCATAGCGACTGTTGGGATGCTATGACGGATTCGTACGAAGCCCGCATCTATGTCAAATGCAAATGACAGCGCCCCAATATGAACGTAGACCAAGCCATGGTTTGCCAATGAAGGAGCACCTTCGCCCGTTTTAGGAGCCAAAGGCCAGAGCAAATGCACCGCGATCACGACGAGATTTTCCATCGGGCGGATGCTCTTGGGGTTTCGATCCTTCAACGTTCAAAAACAGTGTGGGTGGCCACGGGAAGCTACCGAGGCCGCCTTTTCGAGGTGAAAGCCCGCTCGCCCGCGGTTGCACTCACGTTATGGATGGAAGCCGCTCAATATGCTGGTCAGCGGATTTAGTGACCGGGATCGCCGACGCGTAAGCATCCATTCGCAGCCCCAGGCGCTGGCCATCCCGGCTCACGCGCGGTTGGCCCGATTGACCTGTCGATCGTCGGGCACAAGCCTGAAGATCGGGGCGGATAGACGGAAATCGCTTTGTGCGTGCCCAAAGTGCAGCACTGCACGCAACCATCACCACAACATTGTCAGATAGTTAACAAATGGTTGCCTCTGAACTTTGGGGTTTGTCGGCTCGGACGTCAAGAATGCGACGAACAGTCAAACCGAGCTGACGATCCAGCTCCCCGGAGTTTTAAATAGATACGTCATTTTCTACTTGGCGACGCCACACCGGAGCGCTGGCCCTCGCGATCGATGCAGGTGACTGTTGCGACCGATCACATTGAGTTGCAAGTTTTAGGCAGATATCCAAGAAATCATTAGTGCGCCTATTTCCAAAGAAAAATGAGTAAAATTTCGTCCGAAAATTTTTTCACTAATTATAAAACATGCCGACGGGCTCACCCTCGTACAAGACTCGATCTTCCCGGAAAAATACACGACAAGATCCTCAGGGGCTGAATGTCACCCTGTTAAGGAGGCTTATCATGATCATTCGCATTCTTACCGCAATTTCTCTTGCTATATCTGTCGCATCCGTCTCGACGACTAGCTTTGCCGAATCGGCGACCAAAATTAAGTCTGTGGAAGCAGGCAAGGCAGGTCGCGCCGCAGAACCCGGAAAGGCAGGGCGCGCTGCAGAACCTGGCAAAGCGGGCGGTGCCGGCGAAACCGGTGGCAAGGCCGGCGGCGCCGGTGAGTCCGGCGGCAAGGCTGGCGGCGCCGGTGAGTCCGGGGGGAAATCCGGCGGCGCTGGAGACGGTGGCGGCAGCAAGGGCGGCTGACCGTCTTGCCGATCTTGCCAGGTCGTAAAGAGCGCACCCTTGCCAGCGTGCAAGCTGGCGGGGTGCCTTCCCTGTTGGTGACCGAAGGCCAGGCTGGAAGTTTCGCTGCTTGAAGAAGATCACTCCGGATCGGGCGCCTGCAATTGGACTGCAGCGCCGGGAAGGGCCCAGCTGGTGCTCTCGACCCACGCGCAGTGATTCATGTTGGATACCCACGTGCGCTCGTGCGCTCGTCGAAATTCCAACAGCGCCTGCAATTCCACCTTGCCTCTCTCGTAGCTGGATTCCGGATCGCCGAGCGTAAGCTTGGTGGAGGCCAAAGAGCACAATTTCGCGTGCTGCAATCCCAATTGAAGGAACTGCACCCGCCTTGACGCTTGCTGGTCTGCCGCCGCGGAGGATGCTGCCTTGTCGAGCAATGCTTCGGCCGGCGCGAAGCTCTCCTCTGGATAGATCGCATGCGCCGCTTTCGCCCAGCTTCGCCAACGCGAAGCCCCAAGAGCCTCGAAAGTGTCACGCAGCCGGGCTCGCCCACCGGACGTATACGCCTCCCAGAAATCGAAATATCTCCTCACGTCAGCCGCCGCGGGTCCGAAGGCGGAGTAATATTCGGACAGCAGGGAGCTGGCAGGCATGTCGGGGTGGATCTGCAAGCGGAGCAACAGGTAAAGGTTTGGGCCTTGTGTCGCCCAATGACCTGTCAGCGAATCGAAATCGGTCCCGATCATCCCGTTGTTCGCGGCGCTCTGAAACTCGTCGGCGAACTGGCTGGAAAATATGTGCGGCATGCAATATCCGTCCAGAAAATAGTTCGTCCGCATGAAAAGCCGGGCTTCGGTTTCCGCCCATCCTCGCCACTGGGCTTTCATCCAATCCTGCTCGTCGCCGCTTCGGGGATAGAACCAGGATGATGGGCAAAATCCGATCATGATGTTCGGCCCCAGTTTTATGCCCGAGGTCGGAGCGGCGAAGTAGTTCATGTAGGCGTAGCCGACGACAACCGAGTTCGAATTGTATTTCGCGGCGATCTGCTGGATGGCTTGCCATGAACGCGCATATCGGTCGGATACGAAAGGCTTGCTGGCGATCTTTGATTTCGACGGAATGAATTTTCGATAATCCGGTGGCTCCCGGCCATCGAGCGCCTTGCATGCATCGCATTCGCATTGGCCAGGCACGTCATTCTCGACAGCATTGACGAAGGTTGGAAGTTGTTCCGGGGTATCCCCTCCATGCTCGCGCCACTGCGCGACAATCTCTTCGCGCAGACCCGGATTGGAAATGCACATGGAGAAGCGCGCACCCAGCCTTGAGGGGCCTCGTCTGCCGTTGACCAGTTGAAACCATTCAGGATGCTCGGCGCCATACTGCCGCCACCAGTCCACGAAGGCATGGCCGTACTTCGCCGGGATTCGGCGGCCCATGCGGTTGCGGCGCAGAAATGTTGCCTGCGCGTTCATGTATTCTTCGGCCGCCGCGGCAGTGAAGCCCAGCTCGGGATGATCCTTGGCCTTCAAGCCCGCAGCCGAGCGCACGTGGCGCTGCATGAATCGAGGCGTTACGACATGGTCTTGAAGAGGAACGACCACGGACTCCGCTCTTGGAACAAACGTTCCCAGTTCGCCTGGCCATAGCCACCGAACCGCGAAGTAGCGATCGAGAAGTTCGTATGCGCCGAAGAGCGTTCCCGCGGAGGTGTCCTCATCAAGAGGGCTGCCGCTCGTGTCATGCCCCGCGATACAGAGGTGGCGGCCGACGGTGCGGATTGCACACGATTCCGGCTCCAATGCGTCGGAATCGATGCCGGCCTTTCGGGCAAACCGGGTATCGCCCAGAAAGACATGGGCTTTGCCCAGGCTCGCCGACGTCACCTCGCTTTCAGTCGCCATGGCAGGTTGGAAGCCGGTCGCTTTCTCGATATGCCAGCCGAGCTCCACGGCAGCATAGCGGACGGAGTCCTTCGGCCTGTCCGGGATAACCAGCGTGACGGCGGGTCTGCCTCCCGCCACCAACGTCACACCATCGCCTGGCTGAGCGTACGCGCCGGCTGCCTTGCCAGCGCCCAGCCAGTGCAGAAAGCCGAATATGGCTCCCTGCCCAAACGTCCTTCGCGACAGTGCCCGCATAGCAAGACCTTACCTACGGCCGATCATCCAACAGGGTGGACCTTCTTCTGGACAAGGACGGTGCACGCTCCCATGAATCGCAGGGGACGCTGTCGGTCCTCCGGAGATGAAGAGGGCCAAACCGCGCTGAATTCTGCCCGAAGGCGAAGGGACTTTTGGCGATCCAGGCTTTTGGCGATACAGGCATGCGCACCATCCGATGAGAATTGCTCGCCGCATGTTGGTGCGGCGGGCGATCAAGCGTTGCGCACCAAGCGAAGCGGCTGCTGTTACGCGCAGATCATGAGGTGGATGGTATCGCCGCTAGACCCAACGATCCCAGACAGGCTTTTGGGTGTTCTTGCTAGACTTTTGGTCGGGGGAGTGCCTGGCCCCTGGTGGCTTGCAATCGTCGAGGACCGGATCGATGCCGCCGCTCACGCCAGCGGCGGGTTGTTTCGGTTGCCGAATGGAAGGTTCGGATCGGGAAGTGTTAAAATGATCACATTCCTTGGAACTCCAATCTGGCATCCCTCGTTGCTTCTTACATCGCGGGGGCTGGAATGTATGAATGCAAATGATCCACAATGGCGAACGCTCGCCGGCGCTATAGGCGTCACTGTTTATCAGCGCTCAAAAACAGTTTGGGTCGCGGCCGGGAAATACAAAGGTCAAGATTTCGAGGTGAAAGCCCGTTCCCCACAGGTTGCGCTCGCCCTGTGGAAGGAGGCCGCGCGCTATGCCGGTTCGGACTGGTGACCAGTGATGGGACTTGCTGCTTGCGCGGATGAATTGCGCCAGTTGTTGGACACGGATGCCGATAAGGGAACAACCATTACCGGCACCCGATAGTCTCAAGCTTCTATCGGCCTAGCCAGCGCCACCGCTGCCCTTGCCGCTCTCGCCGCCGGCCTTGCCACCGGTCTCGCCGGCGCCGCCGGCCTTGCCACCGGTTTCGCCAGCACC